>JBFWWY010000385.1:0-4184 GCA_050245935.1 Phycisphaerae bacterium
AGGCGTGTCGGCGTTGCACGCCTTTGCTTCAGCCTGAGGGCGTTACGCACGGTTGTAGTCGGACGCGAACGCGTCGACCTGGCGCTCCGCCTCGTCCTTGGCGACGCCGTATTTCTTCTGGATCAATCCGGCGAGCTGATCGCGCTTACCGGCGACGACGTCCAATTCGTCGTCAGTCAGCTTGCCCCATTGCTCGCGAACCTTTCCCTTCACTTGCTTCCATTGACCTTCGATCATATCCCAGTTCATGGCTGATCTCCTGAGTAGGTGAATGCGAATCAATCGCAATGCACAGACGTTGCGACTAATGCAAAGCTCATTGCAACTGCCATGCCGAGGCCGGAATAAGCGGTTACCCTGAAATCGATCGCTGCGGCGGCGGTATTTCCGCGCAATCTGCGTTCAGCCTGGTTACCTGCCGATCAACGCGACTGCAATTGACAGCTCCTTTTCGCGATTTGCCCGCCGGCGAGCTCTCATCCGGCCTGCGCTGAGTGAATAGCAGGTCGGCACGGACTTTGCATTTATTCGTTCCGCAACAGGGTCACGCGCCGTAGCCGGCGTCGTTCCAATAGCCGTGTGTGCTATCGACGAAACCCCATCACCCATTGATTTGGAGTCTCAACCATGCGGCACTATCACCTCGCCGTTTTGACATCGACCGCTATGATGCTTGGCGCCCTCGGGTGCCAAAAGAGCATCGAAAGCGAACGTCAGGATGTGCGCGAAGCCCAGCAGAATGCGGCGGAGAACGTCGCTGAGGAACAGAAAGACGTTCACGAAGCCGCGAAGGAAGGCGTGGACGCCGTCACGGAAGAACAGCGCGACGTGCAAGACGCCGCGACGGAAGGCGCCCTGGAGGTCCGCGAAGAACAACGCGACGTCGAAGACGCGGTCAAAGATCAAACGCCGTAGTCACGGTCATTCCCATGACGACCGGGGGCGATCGCGCTGAATCCGCTGCACGTTAGCGAATTCCGGCCGATCGCCCTTTTTTACTTGCGTTTGCTTTGTTCACTAGCTCTGCGGACGCGTTCGGTCTGGAACCGAGTTCTACGACCTCGGAGGAGTGGAACTCGGGTTTGCACGCCCCCCGCCGCGGTCACAGACCTCGGCTACCGTTTAGCTACCCGCCGAATCGACGCCGGCCGTGTCGATTGCGTAGACGCAACTATGGGGACGGGCGTCAAGCACCAGACGCAGCAACTGAGCCAGCGACTCTGCCCCGAGTTTTTGGAAAACGCTCTGCCGCCGCGCTTCGACGGTGCGCAGTCCGATTTCCAACTCGTGGGCGATGGCTTTGTTCTGCTGGCCGGCGACAATTCGATCGAGCACCGCCGTCTCGTCTTCGCTGAGCGTGGCCAGTCGCCGCCGCGCGTCGCTCGTACGCATCCGGGCGGAATAGTGGCGAGCATCGAGCTGCAGCGCCTTGTCAATGCACTGCCAGAGCTCTTCGCGGAGGCACGGCTTTTCCAGCACGGTCAACGCGCCCAACTCCATCGCCTGGACGGCAAGGGGCACCGTCGCGTAGGCGGTCATGAGAACCACCGGCATGTGGCAACCATCCTCATGCAGCATGCGCAGCAATTCCGTTCCCGAAAGTCCGTTCATGCGATGGTCGAGGATCAGGCAGCCCGGCGAATCGCGATCGTGCCCGGCGAGAAACTGTTCCGCGGATTCGAACAACTGTACGCGATAGCCGTGCGAGCCGACCAACGCGGCGAGCGATTCGCGAACGGCGAGCTCGTCGTCAATCACATGCACGGCGGGAGTGTTGTGGGACATCGTCCGAGGCTCCGGCTAAAGGTAACCTGACAAAAAAGGTACAGCCCGGCCCGACGTTCGGCATGGCCCAAATTCTTCCGCCATGCGATTCGACGATGTTGCGGCAAATAGCCAGTCCGAGTCCAAGCCCATCCGACTTTGTGGAGTAGAAGGGCTCGAACACCCGATCCTCGTCGCCCCGCGGCAGGCCGTGACCGCGGTCCAAAATGGAAATAATCGCCGAGTCTTCGTCGGCTGTGGCCGCCACGCGAATCGTTCGATCCGCAATATCGGCGGCGGACATCGCGTCGATGGCGTTGCGCAGCAGATTCATCAGCGTCTGCTCGATCTGCACGCGGTCGACGAGGCAATGCAGGGGAATGTCCGACACCTGGCTTGCGATGCGAATCCGCGCGTCGCGGGCCTGCACTTCGCAAAGCCGCAGGCAATCGCGCAGCAGCACGTTCAGATCCTGCGGTTCGCGGCGCGGTTCTTCGTTGCGAACCAGTTGCCGTAGCGTGCGAATGATACTGGCGGCGCGGTCCGCTTGTTCGCTAATCTTGTCTAGCCACGATCGCACCTGTGCGATCTTTTCGCCCTCTTCCCCGTCCAGCGTCTGCCGGGCGGCCGCGGCGAAGTTCGCGATGGCATACAGCGGTTGATTCACTTCGTGCGAAATGCCCGCGAGCATCCCCACGCTCGTGCTGAGCCGCGTGGCATGAGCGAGCTGCGATTCCCTTTGCCGCAATAAATCCGCGGCTCGCAATTCGTCGGTGACGTCGCGCGACACCACGATCGCGCTTTCGACGACGTCGTTCACGACGATCGGGCCGAAGTTGCAATCGTACGAACGTTCGGCGCCGTCCGGCCGATGCACGCGCAATCGTGTCTGCATCGTCCTGCCTTCGGTAAACACGGCGTTCAGCACGTCCCGCAAAAGGAAGGCATCGTCCGGAATCGTCCAAGCGAACACGTTCGTTTCCGTGAGGCGGCAATGCTGGGTATCGTCGCCGCTGCGGTTGGAATAAACGATTCGCCCCCGCGCGTCGAGCCGCACGATGAGGTCCGGCGCGTGCTTCATCACCGAACGCAGCCCCGCCTCGCTGGCCCGCAACGCATGCTGGGCCTGATGATGCTCCGTCACGTCGAAAATGACGCCCATCAGGTGCTGTGCGGCCCCGTCGTCCGCTCGGCGCAAGACCGACATGCGGTTCAACAGCCAACGCCAACTTCCGTCCCGATGCAAAGCGCGGTGCTCGCAGTCCAACGTCGTATCGTCCGCCGCGAGTCGCACCTGGTCCAGTGCGGACTGCAATCGGGCATGATCGTCCGAGTGAATCAATTCGGCAAACAACTCGTCCAGCGAACGCAATAAGTCACTTGGAGCGAGGCCCAGAATTTGCTCCGTCTGCCCGTTCACGTAAACGGTGCGCAGCGTTGACGCGTCCCAGACATAGGTGATCGCAGGCGAAGCGCTGAGGATGTGATTCAACAAATTGCGCTTTTCTTCGAGCGCTTCCGCGACGCGATTTTGTTCCGTGATGTCGATCGTTGAACACAGCGTGCGCTGAACGCGCCCGTCCGTCCGGCGCTTGAACGGCGTCGAACGGGTCATGACCCAGCGGACCTCGCCGTCCTTCCGTCGCATGCGATACTCATGCTGCCGGACCTCGCCGTCCTTCATCGCCCGGAGCGCCTCGACATGCTCCGCGACCTGACTCAAATCCGCTGGGCAAATCGCGTTGCAGGCAAACTCCGCGCCGAGCTTTATGACTTCCTCCGGCGTGTAACCGAGCATCTGGTGGACGCGCGGATTGACATAGATCACTTGTTCCGCGTCGAGGTCGTATACGAACGTCACCGCCGGCGAGGTATCGGCCATCAACCGGAATTGGGCCTCCTGCCGGGCCAAGGATTCTCCGGACAGCCGCTTTTCCGTGACGTCGCTGCACACCCATAGCGCCGTCGCGATGTGGCCGTTGGCGTCGCGCACGGGAACGGCGCGGTTCAGCCACCACCGCCCATCGAGAGTCTGCGCCTCGTACGGCTCCGGCGTTTCGCCCCGAAACACATCGTCCAGGATGTGCATGTACCGCGCTTTGGCTTCCTCGGTGGAGAACTCGGCGCAGTGACGGCCGATGACTTCCGCGCGCCGATATTCGGGCAGGGTGCGATTGATCCAGCGAATGATCCCTTCGCGGTCGACCGCGATGATGGTATCGGGAAGTAGTTGCGCAACTGTCCGCCAGGCCTCGGCGGAATCTACGCCAGGCACCTCGGCATCGAATCGAACTTTTTTGTAAAGCGTGCTCACATCGATCTCGGCGGTTGGCTTACTGCCGAACAACGCCCAACGTGTGGTAATGGGACCGGGACGTCGCGGCTTGTCGCGATGCTTCGGCGAAAGATACCATGCTCTT
>JBFWWY010000386.1:0-4180 GCA_050245935.1 Phycisphaerae bacterium
TCGCCGAGGCGAATCCGGACATTGCGCCGCAACTGCGGATCGATGAGAACGGGTCGCAGGACCCGTACGTCGAGCGGTTGATCGAAGCGTTTGCCTACATCAACGCGCGGACGCGGAAAAAGCTCGACGATGATTTTCCGGAGATCGCGGAAGCAATGCTCGGGATCGTGTTTCCGCAATATCTCGCGCCGTTTCCCTCGGTTGCGATTGCGGAATTCGAGTTGGATCGCACGCTCGTCGATCTATTCGAGGGGTATCCGGTTCCGCGGGGATCGCGAGTGGATACGGAAGAGGTCGACGACGAAGCTTGCCGTTTCCGCACCTGTTATGATCTGCGTTTACTGCCGATCGAGGTCGCGGAAGCGGACTGGGTGCTGGTGCAGAACGCGCCGCGTTGCGCCGCGGCGCAGGATTGCGATTATGCGCTGCGCATTCGCCTGACGACATTCGGCAAAGGCAAGCCGCTCGGCAAAGTCGATTTCGGTTTGCTGCGTTTTTACCTTGCGGGTCGCGACGTGTACGCGAACAAGGTTTACGAGCTGATGCTCGCGCGGACGCGCGAGATTGTGGTCGATGGGGGTGAAGACGCGCGGTGGAGTGTCGATGTGCGTGCGTTGACCCCCGGCGGATTCGCGCCCGAGGACGCAGTTTTGCCCCTGGATGCACGAACGTTCCGCGGACACGCAATGCTCGCCGAATACTTTGCGCTGCCGGAAAAATTTCGGTTTGTGGATTTTGATGGGTTCACCGGCGGCCGCGCGGCAGCGCTCGATTCGACAGTCGATCTGTATTTCTTCATTCCGGACGTGCCCGAAGAGTTGCACGGCAACGTGAATGCCGACATGTTCCGGTTGAACTGCACGCCGATCGTGAACCTGTTCGAAAAAGGTGCGGAGCCGATCTATCTCGACAATACGGAAACGACCTATCCGATCATCCCTGATGCGCGGCGACCGGAAGCATTCGAGATTTACTCGGTGGATGCGCTCTCGATCGCGATCAATGAAGAAGCGCCCGAACCAGTGTTTCCGTTTTATTCGACGGCGCACGCGCGCGAGGCCGAAAAGCGCACCCGGTTCTTTCATGCGCGGCGCCGCGCCACCGGCTACGTAGACGGGAAGTACGATCCGGGAACGGAAATCGATCTGACACTCGTGGACCTGCGTTTCTCGCCGACGGCGGTAGCGGATTCGACATTGACAGCGCGGCTGACGTGCCTGAATCGCGATTTGCCGGGCCGACTGCCGTACAGCTCGGATCGACCGCGATTGCGAGTTCCGGCCGGCGGTCCGATCGGCGCGCTGGTCTGCCTGACGAAGCCGACGCCGACGCGCCGTCCGCCGCTGGAACATGCAAATCTGTGGCGGCTGGTGTCGTTTTTGTCGCTGAATCAACTGACGGTGACAGGTGATGAGGACGGGGCGGCGGCGCTGCGTGAGAGCCTGCAACTGTTTGATCATCTCGCGTCGCGTGATCATGCGAACAAGGTGAAAAGTCTTGTCGGCGTCACCGCGCGACCGACTACCGATTGGCTGCTGGTCGAGGGAGCGGGCGGGTTTGGGCGCGGGACCGAAGTAACGGTGCGGTTTGATCAGACACGATTTGCGGACAACGGCTTTTTCCTGTTCGCGAATGTGCTGGAACAGTATCTGGCGAGTTCCTGTTCGATCAACTCGTTTACGAAGCTGGTGGCGCGTTCGTCGGAGAACGATGACGAGCTGCATCGCTGGCCGCCGAGGGCAGGGCGATTACGACTAATCTGATCGAATCCATTTTGCGCGAGTCGTGGCGTTTTGAGTTTTTTCAGGCCGTGCGGCTGATGCAACTCGACACCGGCGCGGCAGATTCGTCGTCGCGCTTTCAGGCGCCGATCGGGTTTGATGCCAACCCGCAGGATGAGTTCGTGCACTTTTCCGCGGCGCTGTCGCAATCGTTTTCCGCGTCGGAAATCGTTCCCGGGGAGTCACCGACGCCGTGGAAGGACGACCGTGGCTCCGGCGACCACGGCCCGCGTCGACTCGACGTGACGTTCCTGGGATTGACCGGCACACACGGCGTGCTGCCCGCACACGTGACACGTTCGCTGATTGAACGAAGACGACTGAACGATCCATTTCTGGAGCAGTTTCAAAGCATTTTCAATCATCGGGTGGTTTCGCATTTCTATCGCGCCTGGGAGAAGTACCGATTCCCGATTACCTATGAACGCGCGCGGCGCGGCGGGCGCGGCATTCGCGATGATGCATTCGCACGGTGCATATTCGGGCTCGCCGGGCTGAATGCCCGCAGCTTGCAGGGACGCGTCGCGTTCGATGATGAAGCATTTCTGTACTACAGCGGCGCGTTCGCGCGGCATCCGCGGTGTGTATCGTCGCTGGACTCCACGCTGGCGGATTGGCTTGGGGTGCCGGTGGCCGTGCAACAATTTGTGGGGCGCTGGCTGGAGATTCCGGAGGGTTCGCGGAGCCGGTTACCGGGCAGCGGTCGTGCGATGAGTCCGTGCCAGGTGGGTGTGAATCTCACGGTCGGCGACAGTGTCTGGGACATTTCCAGCCGGTTTCGGGTGGTGCTCGGGCCGCTGCGTTTCGCAGAATTCGTGGAGTTCATTCCGGCGGCAACTTGGTTTGCGAAACTCGGGCAGTTCGTACGCACGTATGTCGGGATTGAGTTTGATTTTGATATTCAGGTTGTTCTGCGCGCGAGCGAAGTGCCGGAGTGTCAGATGACGGCGGACGCACCGCCGCAACTGGGTTGGACGACATTTCTGACTTCGAAGAAGCCGGCGCAGGACTGTGAGGAAGCGGTTTTTGAATGGGCGGATCTGTCGCAGGTGTCGTGAGGATCGGTAGGATAAGCTTGGTACGGGCGAGACGCTCATACCACCCTTTAGCGCATTTCTGAATTCGGGAGTCTGGAAGAATGATCACGGTCAATCTCAAGTCGATCGTTGCAAAGTTGAACACGACGTGTCGCAGTGCGCTGGAGGGTGCGGCGGGGCTGTGCCTGTCGCGGACGAATTACAATCTCGAAATCGAGCATTGGCTCGCGAAGCTGATCGAAGGAACCGGCACGGACGTCCATCTCATTTTTGAGAAGTTCGGCGTGGATATCGGGCGGGTCACGCGGGATCTGACATCGTCCATGGACAAGTTCAAAACAGGCAATACGCGACCGCCGGTGTTGAGCCCGGAGACCGTTGACCTCGCGCGCGATGCGTGGCTGATCGCGTCGGTGGAGTTCGGCGAACCACGGACGCGCTCGGGACATATTCTGTACAGCCTGCTGGCGGATCAGCAGCGCGCGATGATGGCGCGGAGTGCGTCGAGCGAATTCGGAAAAATATCGGCAGAGAAGCTGCTGGCGCAGCTCGCGAGCATCGTCGAGAATTCGAACGAAGCAGGCGCAGCGGGCGCTTCAGCCACCGGCGGTGGTGCGGCGGCGGTATCAGACGGTCGTCAGGCAGCCGGGGCCGGTTCGGGGGCGCTGGGGCAATACACAGTCGACCTGACGGCACAAGCGAAGCAGGGAAAGATGGATCCCGTTCTGGGTCGCGATGCGGAAGTGCGTCAGATTGTCGACATTCTGATGCGGCGCCGGCAAAACAACCCGATTTTGACGGGTGAGGCGGGCGTGGGAAAGACAGCGGTGGTGGAGGGTTTCGCGCAGCGAATCGTAAGCGGCGACGTGCCTCCGCCGTTGCGAAATGTCACCTTGCGAAGTCTTGACCTTGGACTGTTGCAGGCCGGGGCGTCGATCAAAGGCGAGTTTGAAAATCGTTTGCGGGGTGTGATCGACGAAGTGAAAGCGTCGGCGACACCGATCATTCTGTTCATCGATGAAGCGCACATGATGATCGGTGCGGGAGGGCAGGCGGGGCAGGGAGACGCGGCCAATCTACTGAAACCGGCGCTGGCGCGCGGTGATTTGCGGACGATCGCGGCGACAACCTGGGCGGAGTACAAGAAGTATTTTGAAAAGGATCCGGCGCTGACGCGGCGGTTTCAGGTCGTGAAAGTCGAGGAGCCGACAGAGGCGGTGGCAGTTTCGATGATGCAGGGTTTGGTCGGCAAGCTGGAAAAACACCACAACGTCAACGTGCTGGATGAAGCCGTGACTGACTCGGTGAGGCTCAGCAGCCGGTATATCACCGGTCGGCAACTGCCTGACAAATGTGTGAGTC
>JBFWWY010000387.1:0-4178 GCA_050245935.1 Phycisphaerae bacterium
GTCCGGCATCATCAACGGAACAGCGCACGAGGAATTGCAATTGCGGACTGACGTGCCGAATACATTTGGCAAGCCGTTATTTCCCATCTCCGCGCAGCGTGCGCACCTCCTCCAACCGTCCAAGCACATATTCCAAAGCGGACGTTTTCGTTTCTTCGTCGATTTCTCTTGATTGAATGTCACCGAGCATGTGCGTCCAGATACTCTCCGCTTTGTCCAACTTCCCTGCCTGAACGCACACGTCCGCGAGATTGCTGCGTGCATCAATCGTCTGCTCGGCGAGGTTGCCGAACACCTCCGCATTCAGCGCGACGAGCGTTTCCATCCATTGCGTCGCTTCATCCCATTGTTTCAGCAGCGCCAGTTGTTTCGTGAGATTTCCGACAAAGTTTCGCGTCTCCGCATGTCCCCGATGATGCTGCAACGCCGCTTCGACTGCCTTGCGATACCAGTTCGCCGATTCAACGTGACGCGCCTGCTTGTTCGCCGCGACGCCGAGATTGTTCATCATGCGTAACGTATCGAGATGCGTTTCGCCGAGCTGCGTTTCGCGCGTCGTCAGAATCGTCCGGAAGATTTCTTCCGCACGCGCCGGATCTTCATCCAGCAGCAAGACGCCGAGAATCTGCGCTGCTGCCTGTGTTCTTGCGTGCGCCGGGCCGTATACGCGCTGTGCCAGCGGATAAAGACGATCAAAAAGTGCGCGGCACGCGGAGAAATCGCCCATCTTGTACTGCAGCACCGCGAGACTGTGGAGAAAAACCAGCGTTCGCGGATGATCCGCGCCGAGAGTCTCCCGCGCGACGTCATAGGCTCTCTGCGTCAGCGGCAGAGCGCCGGCGACATCACCGCTTGTCTGCATCACAATCGCGAGTGTATTCATCACCGCAAGTGTTCTCGGATCCTCGGGTCCGTCGTGTACTTCGCGATATGCCAGCACTTCCGAAAATAGCTGCCTCGCAACCTCCGATTCGCCTTGGTAATCACGGATCCATGCGAGATTGTGAAGCACGTCCATCGTCAGCGCGTGCGCCCTGCCGTACCGCGATTCAAACGTCTGCAACGTGGGCAACATCAGCGCCTCGGCTTCCTCCGCACGGCCGAGTTCGCCGAGTACGGCCGCCAGATCGGAGCGCACGGCCAGGATCTGATCATCGTCTTCCGGAACGGACGCCTCCAGAATCGACAGCTCAGCCCGCAGATGGTTCTCCGCTTCCTGAAAAAGATTCAATGCGTCGTAAGATTTTGCGATCGTATGATGCACGGAAGCCTGCACCAGCGGATCATCATGCAGTTCTTCCGCAACGCGCGTCGCGGCGCCGTCGAGCATTTCGCGAACCTTCATGTCCGGTCCCGCAACAGCAGGGTCGACCGAAGCCAGCATACTGGTGACAAATTGCTGAATCCGCCCCGCTTTCGCGGCTTCCGCCCGTGCGTCGCGGGCCGCAGCTTCGGCCTTTCCTTCCGCGGTCAGCGCGCGGCGCGCTTCGTGCTGGGCATCAGCCCGCGCTGCGGTCGCCGAAACTGCGAACCACAGCGAGCCGGCGAGGCCCAGCGCTAACGCCGCAATCGTCGCACACACACCGGCCACCAGCGTACGATGCCGCGACGCGAATTTCCGAAGTTGATAGGTGCGACTCGCCGGCCGCGCGACGATCGGCTGTTCATCGAGAAATCGCCGGATGTCGTCGGCGAATGCCTGCGCGCTTTCATAGCGGCGCGACTTGTCTTTCTCCAGCGCTTTTGCGACCAGAGTTTCCACGTCTCCGCGATACGCACGATGGATCTGTCCGAGCAAAGTCGGTTCATCGTCGCGAATGGCGCGTGCCGCGTCAGCAATCGCCATCTTCGCGACGCCCAGCGGCGCATGTCCGGTCAGCAGCTCATACGCAATGACACCGAGCGCGTAAACATCTGTTCGCGCGTCAATCGCCTTGGGATCACCTTCAATCTGCTCAGGACTCATATACGCAAGTGTGCCCACGATCTGTCCCGTATGCGTTTCCAAGGTCGCATGCAAGTCTGTATCGGTGATCCGCGCAACCCCGAAATCGAGAATGCGGGGTCGCCTTTGCGCATCCACCAGCAGATTTGCGGGCTTGAGATCCCGATGAATCACGCCTCGCGAATGCGCATGCGCCACCGCCTCGGCAATTTCCATCAGCAGACGCAGGCGCGCGCGGACGCCGAGTTGGTGTTGCTGGCAATAGTCGGTCAGCTTGACGCCGTCGACCAGCTCCATCGTCAGGTAGGCAATTTGTCCGTTATCCGTTTCCGCTGTACCGGCTTCGAAGATCTGCGCGATCCCCGGGTGCTGCAATCGCGCCAGAACTTCCGCTTCCCGCGCAAAACGCTGCGGCGCACTCGCGGAATTCGAATTCGCGCGCAACACTTTGAGCGCCACGCGCCGTCGAGGCCGCTGCTGCTGCGCCTCGAACACGGTTCCCATTCCGCCTTCTCCAATGCGACGGACGATTTCAAACTCGCCGATGCGATGAGGCAGAAAGCCGCGAGTACCCGCATCGTCCGGGGTCAGATCACCCGTCGCCGTGGACAGCGCGCGCAGCCTACCCAGCACGTCTTCATCCAGTCGGGCTTGCCGAATCCAGCCGTGACAACGATCGCAGGCGGTGATATGTGCGTCGATCGAGGAACGCTCCGAGTAGGTGCAGGTTCCGCTGCAATACGCCTCCAGCGCCAATTCGCTCGGGCATTCCAGCGATCGATCACTGTCGGACAATTGCAGTTACTCCTTTCCACCTTCCCAAGCCCGTCGGCGATGTGCGGAACCGTCACAAGCGATCAGGTGCAAACCAGAACCAATAGGCACTTGGCTGGTTCGCTCCAAATCTGTCGCACGACCGCCGGATTTACAGGAATTCCTCCGCGTCAGGCATTAATTCGCGAATCCGCCGCAGAATCCTGCGCTTTGCGCTGAATACAGCATTCGCGGTGGTCTGCAGTAAGGCCGCGACCTCATCCGCGGGCTTCTGCTCTAATGCAAACAACTCGAATGCACGATAGGTCGTTTCCTTCACCTCCGCGCGAACCTGATGGAGGCAGCGTCGGAGGATGGAATCCTGCCATTCTTCCTCCCACACTTGTGAAAGGTGATGTTCATCATCAATTCTGGCAAAAAAGTCCCCATCGTCGGAATCGGCACCGATTTGCACCTCTTTGTTCCGCTGTCGCCGCCGCCAGTTGCGTACCTGATTGTGGGCAATGCCGTATAGCCATTGTCGAAGTCGTCCCTTTTCCCGGTCGTACTTCCCGGCCTGATAGGATCTGCTGAATTCCAGCAGGATTTGCTGGGTGACGTCCGCAGCGTCCGCATCGCGCAGACCGAGCTTCAGGCAGTACCGCGACAGCAGGGGTTGATAACGCGTGACAAACTCCTGCCAGACCGCATCATTGCCGGCGTCGCGGAGCCCGTTCAGGAGTTGTGTAGAGGTTCTGGTGTTATGAAATGCCTGACTCACTTCGTCGCCCTATCTTCCGACAACAGCGATTCCGCCGCCGATGATAGCACGAACGTGAAAGGTGTGGTGGACTGAAAAATGAATAAGAACCGCTGATCAGCGGGGCAGCGAATGGGTGGAACAGGATGATTTGTCCGTTCCAGATCGCTCATAGCAATTCAAACGCACCGACGACAGGTGTAGACCTGATCAGAACGAGTACCCCCGCACGACAGTCGCGAATTCAGCGAAACCCCATGGAAATTTCATCCCCGGATCATGTACTTACATCACGCTCGGAGGATCGGCGGGGGCATCCGGAGGAGGCTCTTCCGTGGACGGCGCGTCACTGGCGTTCTCATTTTCGTTGGACGACGGCTGCGACGCCGGGGATGGTTCTGCCGGCGGCGGCGCATCGGCTTGATTCGATGATTCCTGCGACGCAGCAGTCGGAGACTCATCGACTTTCTCGCTGTCGGCTTTTGTTTTTTCGCCGTGCAGGACGCTCCCCGCAAAGTCGCTGGGCCATTCCAATCGGCGCGGCCAGACGTCGTCAAATTCAGGAACGATTGGCGCGCCGGTCGGGCGAATATGAGCGAAGAGCGTGTCTTTTTCCTTCTCATACGCGACTTTGCCGTTGACGATCGCCTGATGCACCTGCGTCATGAAATGCAGCACATCACCGTCGGTCACGATCAAATCCGCGTCTTTGCCGACTTC
>JBFWWY010000388.1:0-4157 GCA_050245935.1 Phycisphaerae bacterium
TCGAGATATGCGATGCACGTCACGTCGCGCGGCATCTCTTCGACGCTGTTGAGATAGCCGGTCAGAAAGCTGCCGCCGCCGCTGTGGCCGGTCAGCGTGATTGTGCGCGTCGCCGGGTTGTGCGGAATGAGGCGGGTCAGATCGTCCACGAGTCGGCGAATACGCGCGGCGTGGTCGGCATGCGCCGCGCGCCATGCCGGCCAGGACTTCTGATCCGTTTCCAGCAGCAGGAGAATGACATTCTCGTCCTGCGAAACTTCGCGGAACCGGCGCGTTTGCGCGCCGATGTGCTGGATGTAGTGCCGCCAATGCAGTTCATCCTGCGGCGCGCAGCCCAGCGTTTGCTCGATCGTGTTACCGTTTGGCAGCGCGTAGAAGATGAACCGCGTCGGCCGCGTCGCATCAAAGGACGCGGCACTCGGCGCATTGATCAGTACGCGGATCTGCTGCGCAACCCGCAGGTCAAGTTGCTGCTCCGAGGTAAACGGCGAAATCAGAAATCCACTGATTTCGCCGGCCGTCGAAAGCAGCGGCGTCGCACACAGCAGAATCGCTGCCACGCGCCGCCGCTTTGTTCTTGCCTCGGGTGCCATTCTCGACACGATGGAACGACTCCGGACTACGCGAACTGTGACCGCTCTTCGACCGCAACGCGGTAAGCGTCCGCGATTTCAGTTGCGCTGTTCACCACAACGTGCAAATCCTGCAGCAGGCCATCATTCAAGCGATAAATCCAGCCGTGTACCGCAAGCGAATGTCCTTCATCCCATGCGCGTTGCACGATCGATGTATGACAGACATTGTTCACCTGCTCGATGACGTTGAGCTCGCAGAGCCGGTCGAGGCGTGCGCGGTCGTCGTCGATTGCATCCAGCGCTTCCGCGTGTTTGGCACGGACGTCACGAATATGTCGGAGCCAGTTGTCGATCAGTCCGACGGGGCGAGATTGCAGCGCCGCAGCGACACCGCCGCAGCCGTAGTGGCCGCAAACGATAATGTGATTCACTTTCAGCACCGCAACCGCGTACTCGATAACGGAGAGACAATTGAAATCGGTATGCGGCACAACATTTGCGATGTTGCGATGCACAAAAATCTCACCGGGATTCAGCCCGATGATCTGATTCGCCGGCACGCGACTGTCCGCGCAGCCGATCCACAAATAATCCGGCTCCTGCAATGCGGCGAGTTTCGAAAAGAACGCAGGATCATTTTGCGTTACCTGTGCGGCCCACTGACGGTTGTTCTCAAACAGCTTGGGCAGAAAGCGCATAAAGATTGCTCCATGTAAATCATTTGAGGAAAAGATGATTGCGCAAGCCGCACGTCGGGCGCGCGGCCGCACACGTTGATCGTTGAATTTTCGGTGGTGCGCCGCAACGGCGCACCGCGAGAATCGACGGTTACCGGGTTAACAGAGAAACGAAGGGTCCGATGTCACCGACAGTGATGAGGCTGTCGCCATTGATGTCCGCCGACGCGATGTCGCAAGCCGGAAACTGCGAGGCATAGCCGTTTGCGTCCGTCAGCGCCAGAACAAACGGCGCAATGTCGGAAACGCTGATCAGCCCGTCACAGTTGACATCGCCGATGAGCAGAACGCTGCTGCTCGGCGAGGGGATGCGAACAGAAAGCACAACAGCCGGATCGCGGAACAGCCCAAGCGTCGCGTCGCCTTCTTCGGGACCAACGTCGGCCGTAAACCAGAAGCTGTACGTCGTGCCCCAGCGAAGCGCGTTGGCGTTTTCGTTCTCCGCAAACGTCGCGTCAGCGGTCCAGCGCAACATGCCATTGGCATTCGCAGCGGTCCAAGCCGCGTTGGTGTAAGGCTCGCCGCTGTGATAATCAACGTCGTGAAAACCGACGTCGCTGATCGTCACGCCCGCACCCACCGGCACGGCAAACGAATGGCCGGACAAATGCGAAGTCTGATTGTGCACTGCGTACGAATACATCCAGGTTCCATCACCGTTGTCGCGCACATACGCGCCGATATGAAACAAGCCCTCTCCGGGAACCGGAACATCCAGGACAATGGCACCGGGCCGCGCGATCGGCCATTGCTCGATCGCGGACTGCATCTGCAGTGTCGGTCCGGCTGCCGCCAGACTGATGTTGGGTGGAAGCCCCGAAGTTTGAACGCTGCGCGTGCTGATGCTGTTCTCGGCGTTGCCGGTCGCGGCATCATCCGAGGCAACGATCTGGACTTCAGAGAAAAAGGAAGCGTTTTCGTTCAAGGCAAGATTCAGATCGCTGTGACGCACGCGCACGCGTTTGTACACGGCATTTCCCGTGAGTCCGAATGCGCCGTGCGGCCAGGGAAATTCACCCGTCTGAATATTGACCTCCGAGCGGGGGCCCATGCGAGCCTGGCCGCCATTGATCACGGAAGAATCGGTCGAGCTGCAACCGGCACCGAGTTCGCCGCAGCAGCCGCCGCAATTCGGCGTGCAGGTGCCGCAGACGTTCCCGATTTGCAGCGCGCAATATCCGTGGAACAACCAGCTCATACCGATCTGCATGAAGCGGCCATCGGCGTCGATGCGATAGAGGTTTTGTGCGTACGCGGGATGCAGTGCGGTGTTCTCGACGAAGCCGAGTGACGCGTCGCCAACGTTACAGCTTTTGCTGCCGAACGAGAAACCCGACTCGTCGTCGACGGCGCCCCAATTGGCGGGTGCGAGAACATCGCTCGCGACGACATCCGGGCCGATGGGCTCGCCGGCCCGAGCCTCAGAACTGCAAAAGAAAAATGCGGCAACCACAATGGGCAGCGTGATGGAATGTCGCGTCATTGCTTCTCCTTTGCCTCGTATCAGCGACGATTATACAAGAAATCACGACGTTTGCGGAAGGGTGATTCGAGGAATTCGAACCGTGTCCAACGCGCACCAACCATCCTGTCGCTGCAATTTCTTGTGTCCGGATCGGCACGCAACGCACATGTAGGGGCTTCATGCGGAGGAGTTCGTGCTGAGCTTATAAAAAAGGCCCGCGATGCGGGCCGGAAATCTGCAAACACGTATATTGTCAAAACTGGCGTGCTATTGGGAATCCGTCAGCTTCGCGCCTTCCTTCAGCGCAAACAGCGTATTACGGCTCGTGATATACAGCACGCCGTTGGCCGCGACCGGCGTCGTGTACACCGAACTCGCGACGTTGTTCGTCGCCAGCAGTTTCTTCTCCTTGCCATGCTGAAAGACGAGCACTTCACCGTCTTCCGTGCCCAACATCACTTTGTCGCCGATCACCGTCGGCGAAGCCCAGATCGCGGCGAAGGTGTCGTGTTTCCAGTGGAGCTTGCCGGTTTTTGCGTCGAAGCAGTAGAGGAAGCCGCTGAGGTCGGCGTTGTAGCACAACCCGTCTTTCACAGCGGCACTGGACATCGAGCGATGGAAATCATCTTCGCCAACGTGCCATACCTTGCCGCTTTCGGTGATGTCGCCGCGCTTGGTCGCGTCGATGCAATAGAAGTGTCCCGGTCCCTCACCGTGCTCGGGATCCTGGCCGACGCAGAGGTACACGTAATTGTCGACGATGACCGGGGTCGCGATGATGTTGTTCCGAGTGCCGCGACCGCCGAGGATCCATTTGGAGTCCTTGGGGTTCAGATCAAACTTCCAGATGATCTTGCCGGTTTCGGGTTCGAGGGAATAGCACCAGCCGTCACCGCCGGCGAAGATCGCCTGCTTCGTACCGCCGATCTCGGCATACGCCGGGCTGGACCATTGGCCGTGCAGGGTGTCTTTACCGGGGTCATTGCGCTCCCAGAGAACTTCGCCGGTGTTTTTGTCGACTGCGATAAACGCTGGCGCGCGCGGAGTCGGCATCACAAGATGGCCTTCATCAACACCGTTGGATGTCAGGACGAAAATCGTGTCCCCAACGACGACCGGTGAACTGGTGGCGAGGTTATGGGGAAAGACATCAAGATCGCCGATCATGTCGAGAACCCAGATGAAATCGCCATCTTCTTTTTCGGTATATTTTTCGTCTTTATACGGGCCGTCATTCCCGTCGTTCATGCCATTCACATCGGCGCAGACCAGCTCGCAGCGGTTGCTCACGTAGTAAAGTCGATTTCCGACGACGCACGCGGTCGAGCAGATTCCCTGTTCCGGCCAGTCATTGACGCGACCGGTCGGCAGCTTGTCGTG
>JBFWWY010000389.1:0-4142 GCA_050245935.1 Phycisphaerae bacterium
CAAGATGACCATCCTTATCCGCTCGGAATCAGGCATGGAGAAGGAGCATCACGTCCCGCAGGACAAGCACTTGCTCGTCCACGCCGGCGATATGGTCGAAGCCGGTATGCCGCTGATCGAAGGACCGCTCATTCCCCACGACATCCTCCGCATCAACGGCGAAGAGGATCTGCATCGCTACCTGATGAAAGAGGTGCAGGGTGTTTACCGTCAGCAGAACGTGAAGATCGACGATAAACATATTGAGACGATCATCGCGCAGATGCTGCGAAAGGCGAAAATCGAATCAGAAGGCGATTCGATGTTCCTGCCGAATGAAGTAGTGGACAAGTTCCGCTTCCGCGATGAAAACGCGCGCCTTGCACAGAGCGTGAAGGTCGTCGATCCCGGCGATACGGATTTCGAAGTCGGCGCCGTGGTCTCGAAGGAAGAGTTCGCGAGCAAGAACGAAGAAATCGAAGTCGACGGCGGCGAACCGGCCAAGGGTCGCAAGCCCAAGCCTGCCACCGCGAAGACGCTCCTGCTCGGAATCACCAAAGCCAGCCTGCAGAGCGAGTCGTTCATCTCGGCGGCGTCCTTCCAGGAAACGACGAAGGTGCTCACGCAGGCTTCGCTCGCGAGTCAGGAAGACACGCTCGTCGGCCTGAAGGAAAACGTTATTCTCGGCCGTCTGATTCCCGCGGGAACCGGCTTCCGCGGCTACCAGCACCTGCGCATCAAGTCGGATGAACCGCTGATGGAAGATCCGACGGCGTTTGTTGAAGCGAGTGGCGAGATCACGATGATCAACCACACGGACCGCCTGCCGACGCCGCGCACGACAACCCAGTTCACGCCGAGCGAGCAGAACTGATCGTCAGTCGGATAGGTTGTGGGGCGGGTTTTAACCCGCCTCCCTCGTAGCGTCCGTGCCTCCGTGCCGGACGGGCGGGCAAGCAAAATTGATCGCCGAAGAACGCTGCAGACAGCGCTGGCAACGCCACGAACAACCAACAAAACAAACCCGCGTCGGACCAACCGACGTGGGTTTTTTCTTGCATTGATGCCCCATCCAGGAGCCGCGCTTTTTCTCGTAAAAAGTGAGCAAACGCAAATCGCGGTTCGGAGTGGAGGCTGGTATTCCGAGCAAAAGCGAAAAGTGTGCCGCTCACCCAACTTCTCCATCCTCGAACTGACGCGGCAATTCAGCAGACGTTCCACACTCGGGACATCTCGCTTCCGTCAGTCCGACCAGAAAATACCCGCAGGTACCGCTAGCTGAGTCGAGTCGCCTGAACCTTTGCGCTCGTACTTGGGCTTGTTTTTTGCGATCCAAGCGTTGCAGTCATGTAAACTTATTTGATTCGCGCAAAACAAAAACCCGAGCGAATAGACCGCTCGGGTTGAATGCAACCGAAAGCTGAATGTTACGTGAAACTACCGCGTGTGATACTGCGAGAGCCGCGATTGCCGCTCCGCCAACAGCAGCAGGTCAACATCATCGCCGAGCTGGCGCATCATCAGGTCGAGCTGACGACCGTATCGCGCCTGGTTTTCTTCCGACGTGCGCACAACCGTCGCACAACCCATGCTCAAAAACATTCCGGCGGTAATCGAAAACAGCAACGCATATCGTCGCATACCAATCCTCCTGCGAACGAAGAAACGATCAGGACCGGAGTTTCGCGGCTAGCCCACATCGTGTCAAGCCAAGCCGACGGTCCCTGTTATTGACGGCAGTTCAGGCCAGAAGTTCCCGAGGCCCCTCGACGCGGATGTTTCGCGTCGTCAGTTCTCGATAATCGATCCGGACGCGCCACAATAGCAA
Organism: Phycisphaerae bacterium; assembly: GCA_050245935.1. GTDB lineage: Bacteria > Planctomycetota > Phycisphaerae > UBA1845 > Fen-1342 > JALHOX01. Next base: position 1,808 of record JBFWWY010000389.1, read on the forward strand.
TTCGCGAATCTCGGGGATTCGTGCCGCCCATTCCACTACGAGGACATTCGCCGGATCGCCGGCAATCTCCGAGAAGCCGAGGGTCTCCAGTTCCTCCGCCCCCGAAAGCCGGTACAAGTCGAGATGGATCAGGTTGAGCCGGCCCGGATATTCCCGGATCAGCACAAACGTCGGACTGACGATTACCTCATCCGTCGATACGCCGACGCCGATTGCGAGGCCTTTCGTAAACTCGGTTTTCCCCGCCCCCAGCGGCCCGTCGAGCGCGACGCCTTCGCCGCCGCGCAGTGTCCGCCCCAGCCGTGCGCCGAGTTCCCGCGTCGCTGCCGCGGATTCGGTTACAAAGTCTGCCGCGTCGGTCATTCGAAATGATCCCATCCTCGAATCGGCAACGGCGTCGAATGTTTTCCATCGCTGATTTGAATGCCGCGCTCTGCATCAACAACGGTGCCGATTCGCGTCAGGCCGAGCATTGTGAATTGGTCCATATCCGCATTTGACGGCAGGGCCACGAGCAATTCGAAATCCTCACCGTCGTACAGGGCATGATCTAGCGCAGCGACGCCGTCCTCCTGACTCAGCTCCCGCGCATCGTCGTGGATGATCGTCTCCAGTGCGTCGCGTTCGAGAACGGCCCCGCAGCCCGACGCCTCCATCATCCGCGACAAATCGATCGCCAGCCCGTCGCTGATGTCCATCATCGCGTCTGCCCGCGAGGGTCCCGCGAGCCGCAATCCCAATTCCACGCGTGGCGTGAAGGTCAAATGCCGTCCGAGAATCGACCCGCCGAGCGGGCCGGAAACCCACAGCGTATCGCCAACCTTCGCGCCATCGCGACGAACCGGCCCGTACCCGCCAACTTCCGCAATCACTGTAATCGTAAATACGGTCGGCTCTTGCCAGCGATTGCTGTCCCCGCCGGTGATCGGGCAACCGTACTGCACACCGATCTCCTGCGCACCTTCGTGCAAACGCAGAATCTGTCTTTCCGTCATTTCGGCTGACGCGGCGAGGGCGCACAGCGCACCGCGCGGCGTCGCCCCCATCGCCCCACAGTCGCTGAGATTCACCGCCATCGCTTTTCTGCCAATCAAGAAACAATCATGCTTTTTCGAGTCGAAATGAACCCCGTCCAGCAGCATGTCCGTCGTCCAGATTAGCTTCTGGCTTTGCGGCACACTCGCCATGTCGTCGCCAAAGGGGACCGCGAAGTCGCCATTTCGATCTACTGGTGCGAATAGCGATTTGAGTGATCGAATCAGGTCGCGTTCGTTCATGGCGATGATTCTACGCGAGCTGCTCTGGGACAGGGCAACACGATGAGGCCCGTGAAATTTATTTGAGGGTTTTCCCGCCTCTCCGTTACAATCTCAGCGGCGAAGAAACCGATCGAACCTTCATGCAAAGGCTTACAATATGAGATTGCGAAACTCGCTGCTGGGACTGTCCGTCGTCCTTTTGATCGGAATTCCCCTTCATCTCGCAACGGCCCACCCGAACGAAAAAGCGACCCAATACGAAGGCGTTCAGCGGGTGACACGAATGGATGGGAAATTGTACGTCGGTACGGTTGAAGTAGACGGCGACAAATTCCTGATTCATCCGACGGACTTTCCCGAAATGACGGTGACCCTCCGCAAACACGAAATTCTCAAGATCGAAAAAGCGCCGGAAACCGCCGGCACGAGCAACACGCGCAGTTCCGTTCGCAGTATCGGGCGCGAAGACGATTCCGTACTCCTCTCCGACGAGGAAATTGCCGCTTTGCTTCGCGGAATCGAAGTGGACGCAACCTTTCTGGAAGAAGTAGGGGACCCGGAGGCTGAGTTGCCCGTCAATTCGGATCATGTCGCCGAAATGCTTCGCGTGGCCAATGCCGGTGCCGATGCCAGCACGCTGGAGACCGATCACTTTGTGTTCGTGTACACGTCGTCACCCAATCTCGCCCGTCAGTTGGGTTCGCGCCTCGAGTCGGTTTACCGCTGGAACGTAAATGTGCTGAAGCAATGCGGCATCAAGTACCAGCAGCCGGAATACAAACTGGAAGTATTTTTCTTCGGGCAGCACGAAGAGTATCTCCGCTACATGAATACCATCGGCATGGAAGGCAGTGTCGGAATCCTCGGCTTTTATCGCGGGGACACCAATCAATCCGCCTTCTTCGATATGTCAACCTGGCCGGTGATGGAAGCGCGCGTCGAGCGCGCGAAGAATCCCGATGTCCCGTTTCGCGAGCGCCAGCGCATCCGCAACGAAAATCGTCGCTGGTTCGATTGGAAAAACACCGAAGTGGTGCAGCACGAAGCCGCGCACCACATTCACTTCAACATTGGCG
>JBFWWY010000390.1:0-4142 GCA_050245935.1 Phycisphaerae bacterium
CGAACGCCGCGATCGCGCCGGCGTTGATCTCATAGCGCGTTTCGCGTTTTGAATCGCCGCCCATGAATGACAGGACGACGATGATAATGAGAATGTACGCGAGGCGCGAAAGCCGGCGCAGCACGTCGATGATGATCGTCGCGGGATGGAGGCGGCGCTCGTGAAATGCGCTACCCGCGCTGCGTGGCGACGGCGGTGGCGGCGCGCTAGCCATTCTTACGCTCCGTCAGCAGCGCGGCGCGAAGCTGTTCGGCGGTTTCGGGCGCGATGCCGTCGATCTTGGCGGCCGCCTGCGTTGCGCCGGCGGTAAAGACGCTGAGCTGGCAGAGACCGAGGCCGCGACTGACCGGGCCGGAATCGATGTCGACGTGCTGTATTCGCGGGCGCGGGATGCAGACGCGCGTGCGCCACCAGACGCCGTCTTCCACAACGAGGTCGGCGGCGCGCAGTGCGTAGCGATACCGCTTGTAGCGCAGTGATGGGTGGATCAGCGCCAAGACGAAGAATGCGAGCGACCCAATGCCGGCGAGTACGCCGAAGGGAAGGTGCAGCTTTTCGTACACCCAGGCGTCAATGCCGATGCCGACGACGGTGAGGATTGCGGCGTTGACGAGGCCGCCGACGAGCCACACGATGCGCACGGATGGTCGCAGCAACCTGAGCGTGTCGTCGACGACATACGGCGTTGCGACGGGCACCGGCCCGGCCGGCGGCGGAGGCGGTTCGAGCTGCGCCGGTCGCGCGAGCGGCGGTAGCTGGGCGTCATTTTCCTTTTGTGAATCGCTTGTCATAATTTCTCAGCGTTCTGCCTTGTGGATCATTGCGTTATACACGAGCGGCGTGGGAGACGCGATGAGAGTACGTGCAGGCCAATTGTCTTGTGGCGCGCGGACGCCGGTGCCATAGGCCGATACACCGCAACTGCGGGGTCCCCGACGCAGGCGGACGTTCTGCGGAAAAGTCGAAGCCGGTGTTTCCATCTGTTTTTCCTTTCACACGCTTCTCAAGCGATGATTCTATCGCGGTGCAAAAATCGGAATATTGGTTACAATCCGGCCCGGCGTTTCTGGCGAATTGTTAACAAGCGAATTTCGGCGCGGTCGGCGTGCTCACTCACGGTGGGCGTTCCGCATTCTCTCGGAGGTGTTTCGTGGACGATGTGATCCGTCATTTGCGCGACAATCAACGCGCTCATCTGGACTGGACCATCGAACTGTGCCGGATTCCGAGCATCAGCACGCAGGAAAAACACGCGCCCGACGTGCGAAAAGCGGTCGAGTGGACGCGCGATTTGTGCGAACGCATCGGCCTGAAAGCCGAGATTCACGAAACTGCCCGGCATCCGCTGGTGTATGCGGAGCATTGCGATGCGCCAGGCGCGCCGACCTATCTCGTATACGGCCACCTGGACGTGCAGCCCATCGGCGATGAAGCATTGTGGGATTCGCCGCCCTTCGAGCCGACCGTGCAAGGCGACTGGCTTGTCTGTCGCGGGGCGGCGGATGATAAGGGTCTGGCGCTCGTGCACTTACGGGCGGCGGCGGCATGGCTCGCGACGAAGAAAAAGCTCCCCGTAAACCTCAAGTTTCTCCTCGAAGGTGAAGAGGAAATCGGCTCGCCGAATCTGGAGCCGTTTATCCGCCAGCATCGGGACAAGCTGGCGTGCGACGCGGTGCTGATTTCGGATACCGGCATGATTGCGGACGGCTATCCGACAATCACCTACGGCACGCGCGGATTGCTGTATAAGGAAATCAAGCTGCGTGGACCGGTCCGCGATCTGCACAGCGGCTCGTACGGCGGCGCGGTCGCGAATCCGGCAAATGTGCTCGCAGAAATTCTCGCGTCGCTGCACGACGAGAAGCAGCGGGTGAATATTCCGGGCTTTTACGACGATGTACTGGAGGCCAGCGCCGACGAGCGGAAAAAAATCGCCGACGTGCCGTTTGACGAAGCCGATTTCTTCAAGCGCCTCGAAGCGCGCGGACCGTTCGGCGAAGCGGGCTATACGACCGCCGAACGCAGATCGATTCGGCCGACCTTGGACATCAACGGAATTTACGGGGGGTATATGCAGCCGGGCGCGAACACGATCGTGCCGGCGGCGGCGGGCGCGAAGGTAAGCATGCGGCTGGTGCCGAATCAGAGCGCGAAGAAAATCAGTGCGGCGTTTGATGAGACGATTCGCGCGCGGTGTCCGAAGGAAGTGGAACTGGAAATTCTCAACCACGGCGTCGCAGATGCGTATGTCGCGCCGCTGGGAAGCAAGGAAATGACCGCGGCGGCCGCGGCGCTGGAGACGGCGTTCGTCCAAGCGCCGGCGTTCACACGCGAAGGCGGCTCGCTGCCCATTCTCCCCCTGTTTAAGGACGTCCTCGGCGCAGACAGCCTGGTGCTCGGCTTCGCCAGCCCGGACAGCCGGATCCACGGTCCGAATGAGAAGGTGAGGATTCCGGATATTGATCGCGGCGCGGAGGCGGTGGCGCGAATGCTTCAAAGGTTGGGACTGTAGGATTCAAGAGGTCGAGGGGTCGAGGATTCCAGTGAATGCTGCGAACCTATAAAGATCTTCTGGTTTGGCAGCGTTCATTTGAGCTGGTAGCAAGAATCTATGAAGTGCCCCGGAAGCTCCCGGACGAAGAGAAGTTTAGACTGATCTCACAAATGCGACGGGCCGCGGTTTCGATCCCGTCAAACATTGCGGAAGGCTATGCGAGAGACTCGACACGAGATTATGTACGTCTGTTGTGGATCGCGAAGGGATCGCTGGCGGAACTGGAGACGCAAGTCATGCTCTCAAAAAGGCTTGCACTGTTAGGCGAAACTGACACGGAGACTATCCTCAACGAACTCGGCGACATCGAACGAATGCTGGCTGCGTTGGTCCGAAAATTACGGGCCCGCTCGGAACAATAGATGAGTATTTTTGCGGTTCAACTTTTAAGTCCCTTGAATCCTTGACCCCTCGAATCCTGGAATCCTATGTCTGCCGAATCCATCTGGCTCCCCTACATCTACCAATACGGTGTCGGCGGAGTGATTTTTATCATCGGGCTGATCGTCATCATCCGCAGCGGCGCGTGTAACTTCGCGCGCAAGCAGGACCGCTTCTGGTTCGGCGTGCTGATCGCCGGATTCTTGTATTACGCGGGTGTGCATCTGATCTGGTACTGGGCGGCGCTGAATGTTTATCCGGCGGGAGGTGGCGCATGACCTCGCTGCTTCTTCTGCTCGCGCAAACGAGCGCGCCTGCAAGTGCACCGACCTCGAATCCGAGCGCGATGTACGGGTCGGGGCTCGATTACGCAATCATTGTCGGCTACTTCATTTTCATTCTCGCCTTCGGCAGCTACTTCGGTCGCTTTTCAAAATCGACGAAGGATTTCTTCTTCAGCGGTCAGCGGTTCAGCTGGTGGCTGATCACGATGAGCATGGTCGCGACCGGCGTCGGGTCGTACAGCTTCATCAAGTATTCGGCGATGGGCTTCCAACACGGGTTGTCGAGTTCGATGACCTACTGGAACGACTGGTTCTTCATTCCGTTCTTCATGTTCGGCTGGTTGCCGCTGGTCTATTACTCGCGCGTGCGATCGGTGCCGGATTATTTCCAGCGCCGCTTCAATGCACCCGCGCGCGTCGCGGCGGTGATTATTCTGCTGGCCTATCTGGTTTTTTACATCGGCTACAACCTTTACACGCTCGGCGTGGCCGCGCGGGGTTTGTTGAATGTCGATCTGATCCCCGCGATGACGGTGATCGCCGTCATTTCGGCGATTTATGTCACGGCCGGCGGACAGACAGCGGTCATTTTCACAGATTTGCTGCAAGGCTTCATGTTATTTGTCGCGGGATTTGTTTTGCTTTTTCTCGGCCTCGATAAGCTCGCGCTGGATGGAACGCTTTCCAACGGTTTGTACACGTTCTGGACGAGTCTCAGCCTCGCTGAGCGACTCCCCTTCGCGAATTTCAATCGTCCCGCCGACTTCAACTTTGTGGGAGTTTTCTGGCAGGACGGCGTCGCCAGCAGCATCACGTTCCTGTTTATCAATCAGGGCTTGCTGATGCGTTTTCTGGCAGCCAAGAGCATGACCGAAGGCCGAAAAGTCATTCTGTTCAACACACTCTTTCTTCTGCCGCTTTCC
>JBFWWY010000391.1:0-4116 GCA_050245935.1 Phycisphaerae bacterium
CAAGCGACGTTTTTTGTTGACGGTGTGGAAGTGACCGGGTCGGTTTCGCTGACGCCGGCCGACGTGTCGGGCATCCCCGCCGGCAGCGTCCAAGCCGTCATGCGCGCCTACTCGAACAACGCGCCCGGCGTTCACACCCTCGAAGTGACTGCTCTGCAAAGCGACGGCGGGACAGTGACAGCCGGTGGCAATTTCGAAATCGTGGACATCGTTTCGACCGATGGTGCCCGCGCGAAAAATGTCATCGTCCTGATCGGTGACGGTATGGGCATCGCCCACCGCACGGCGGCGCGAATCATGAGCTACGGAATTTCGCAGGGGAAGACCGAAGGCCTGCTCGCGATGGATACGATGCCTTTCACCGGCATCGCGATGACGCATTCGCTCAATTCGATGGTCACGGACTCGTCGCCGGGCTCGGCTTGCTATTCGTCGGGCAACAAGGCTGACAACAACCAGCAAGGCGTCTTTCCGGACGATACGCGGGCCAACTTCGACAATCCGCGTGTCGAGTACATTGGTGAATATTTCGCTCGAACTGAGGGCCGCGCACTCGGCATCGTCACGACCTCTGACGTCTTCGACGCGACACCAGGCGCCTGGGCGACACACACGCAGAGCCGCGGTGCCGGCACAGGCATTTGCGACCAGTACATCGACGACGCGGACTTCAGCGGCCTCAAAGTGTTGATGGGCGGCGGCCGCAAGTGGTTCCTGCCGCAGGGCACCCCGGGTTCAGCGAGAGCGTCAAACAGCGATTATGTGCTGCCCGCCGATCTCGTCGCAGGTTGGGGTGTCGCTGGTGGTGCGATCGACACGAGCCGCGATCTTCTCGCCGACGCCCAAACCGCAGGCTGGACCTATGCCGCGGACAATACCGAACTTCAGAACATCCCCGCGAATACCGACAGGTTGCTGGGCTTGTTCGCGTTTTCAAACATGAATGTCGCGCTCGACAAAATCGATGGACGTCGCGGCAATGCGGCGGTCGTCAACGACTTCGGCTTCCCGGATCAGCCGATGCTCGACGAAATGGCGGCAAAAGCATTGCAGGTGTTGAGTCAGGATCAAGACGGCTTCACATTGATGGTCGAAGCTTCATCCATCGATAAACAAGCCCACAACATGGATACCGAGCGCTGGATTCTCGACACCATCGAGTTCGACCGCGCGATCGGCGTCTGCCTCGACTTCGCGGCGCAGAATGGTGACACGCTTGTGATCGTCACCGCCGACCACGAATGTGCGGGCATCAACATCATCGGCGGATCGCGCGTCAGTGATGCAAACCTCGCGCAGCGACCGTTCAATAATCGTGGAGTAGCCGGAATGCGCAACCAGGTTGTCGGCACGTATACCGACGCCGGTTTCCCGCGTTACGAAACTGCCGTCGACGGGTATCCCGTCACAACTGACGTCGATAACCGAATGCTGATCGGCTACGCGGCCAACGCCGACCGTTACGAAGACTGGCGGACCAACGCACAGCCGCTCCGCGACAGCCAGCAGCCGTTTAACAATCAGTCGCCGCTCAACACCTATCCGGGTGGTCCCCTTGCCCGCGATGTGCGCGGCAAACTTCTGATCACGGGGCAGATCGGTGACGCTGTCGCAGCCCACACCGCTTCGGACATCCCCGTTTCGGCCGAAGGTGTGGGTGCCAGCCAGTTTACCGGTGTCATGGACAATACCGACGTGTATTTCAAGATCATGCAGGCGGCGATCGGCGGCGCGAACTAAATTTCTGCAATGAGAGGGCCGTGTTCTCTCCTGCACCCTGCGCGAAATGCGCGGGGTGCATTGCTTGACGGGAGTTGCCATGTTTGGTTCGTTGCGATTCGATTGGGTTCAACTTGCTTTCATCGGGTGGATGTTATTCAACCTTCCTGCATCCGCCGAAATCGTCATCCTCGAAGCAACCCAGGACAACACGCTGTATCAAGACTCGCTGGGTGGCTTGAGCAACGGCGCAGGCGAATACTTTTTTGCCGGCCGAACGATCTCCGGCAGCATTCGACGCGGATTGATTCGTTTCGATATTCAGGGAATTCACCTTCCGGCGGATGCGGTCGTGACCCAGGCACGCGTGCAGTTGCATGTGTCGCGAACCGCCGTGGGAGGAAGCTTGTTTTCTCTGCACCGCGTCACGGCACTGTGGGGCGAAGGTGCATCGGATGCGGGCTCGCGCGGCGGTGCCGGCGCAGCGGCGCAGAGTGGCGATGCGACCTGGCTCCACCGGCGCTATCCGGGTTTATTCTGGGCTGCGTCAGGAGGAGATTTCGACTCGATGCCCAGTGCAATGCGTCTCGTCGATGGAGTCGGTTCCTACGACTGGCCGTCGACGGCGGGGCTGTTGGCGGATATCCAACTGTGGCGACTCAATCCTGCTGCAAATTTCGGCTGGTGCGTTATCGGGGATGAAACCGACGCCTCTGCCAAACGTTTTGATTCGCGTGAAAATATTGACCCATCATCTCGCCCGAAGCTGGTCATCGAATATGTGATTCCGCCAGTCTGTCCGGGGGACCAAAACAGCGATGGATTTGTGGATCCTGAAGACTTTCCGGCATTTGTGGATTGCTTGCGCGGACCGAACGAGATTTCGCTGGTGCCCTGTCAATGCAGCGATTTTGATGCCGACTTGGACGTCGATCTGCGGGATTTCGCCGCGCTGCAACGAACGATCGGGAAATAGCTTGATGGGCAATCATGGATGCAATTATCCCAAACTGCTACGGTTCTTCACAAAAAAGCAGTCGATCAACCGATATCGCGGGGTACTCCGCATTGCAATCGCACATCGCCTTGTTCATCTGTAAGCGGCGACCATTCACAGCAATGGTTGGCGGCCGCTTTTGTTTCGGCGCCTGGTTCCCTAGAATCAGGCCGCTATGTTTGAAAATCTCTCCAATAAATTGACCACCGTCATCCGCAATATGCGGGGACGCGGGAAGATCAGCGAAGCCAACGTCCGGGAGGCGATGCGCGAAGTGCGTACCGCTCTGCTCGAAGCCGACGTCAATGTCGAGGTGGCGCGAAAATTCGTCGACGACGTCACGCAGAAGGCCATCGGGCAGGAAGTTCTCAATACGCTTAAGCCCGAACAGGTGATGATCAAGGTGGTTCACGACGAACTCGTGAACCTGATGGGGCCGGTCGACACGCATATTCCGTTCGTCTCGCAGCCGCCGACCATCATACTGATGGCAGGTCTGCAGGGTTCGGGTAAGACGACGACCTGCGCGAAGCTCGCGCGGTATTGCCTGCAGCGTGGCAAGAAGCCGCTGCTCGTGGCCGCCGACCTGAAGCGCCCTGCCGCGATCGATCAGCTCGAAGTGCTCGGCAAGCAGGTCAACGTGCCGGTGTATACGGATCGGACCGAGCAGAACCCGGTGAAAGTATGTCGTGCTGCGGTGCGGGAGAGTGCCAGGCTCGCGCGCGACGTGGTCATTCTCGATACGGCCGGCCGTCTCGCGATCGACGAAGCGCTGATGACCGAGATTTCGCAGGTCGCGTCGACGACCCAGCCCCATCAGATTTATCTCGTGCTCGATGCGATGACCGGTCAGGATGCGGTGCATACGGCAAAGGCGTTCGACGAACGCCTCGAAATCGACGGCGTGATTCTCACCAAGTTCGACAGTGACACGCGCGGCGGCGCGGCGCTCAGCGTGAAGGCGATTACCGGCAAGCCGCTCAAATTTATGGGCGTCGGCGAAAAGCTCGACGCGCTGGAGGAGTTTCACCCTGAGCGCGTGGCGGGCCGCATCCTCGGCATGGGCGACGTGGTCTCGCTGGTGGAAAAGGCACAGGAAGTCGTTGACGAAAAAGAAGCTGCCAAGGCCCAGGAAAAGATGGCCAAGGGCGATTTCGGCTTTGACGATTTCGTGAAAAGCCTCGAGCAGATTCGCAAGATGGGGCCGATGAAAAGCATCCTGAAGATGATTCCCGGCCTCGGCAGTCAACTCGATGGCATCGATCTGCCCGAAGAAGATCTCGACCGCATTCGCGCCATCATTCAATCGATGACGCCGAAAGAACGTTCCAATCCCGACGTGATTGAAGCGTCGAGGCGCCGGCGCATTGCGCGGGGTGCCGGGGTCGAACAGCAGGAAG
>JBFWWY010000392.1:0-4106 GCA_050245935.1 Phycisphaerae bacterium
TGCCTCGCACTGGAAAAGCACTCGCAGGCACTCGTCATCGTCGAGGAACTGCTGCGTTTGCCCGATACGCCCCCCGCCGCGCGTCTCCTGCAGGCGAAACTTTCCCTCCGCACCGGTGAAATCGAGTATGCGGTTCGACAATACAAGCAGGCGGTCGCGGACGACGAGAATCTTCGCGACCCGGCGCTGGAGGATCAACTCGGCATCGATGCGCAACCGGACAGCGACGTTGTCGATGGTCGAATTCGCGAAGCCCACGACCCGGATCACGGACACGATGTGAACGTCGAACGACCCCAGATCTCCTTCGACGACGTCGGCGGTATGGACCACGTCAAAAGCGAAATCAGTGCCAAGATCATCTATCCGCTGGAACACCCGGAAATCTACGCAGCCTACGGCAAGAAAGCGGGCGGCGGTCTGATGATGTATGGTCCGCCGGGTTGCGGCAAGACGCACCTGGCGCGTGCAACCGCGGGACAGATCCGTGCCAAGTTTATTTCCGTGGGCATCAGCGACGTTCTGGAGATGTGGATCGGCCAGAGTGAGCGAAACCTCCACGATATTTTCGAATCCGCGCGCGCAGCGGCACCCTGTGTCCTGTTTTTCGATGAGGTCGACGCCCTCGGTGCGGACCGCGCCGACATGCGCCGCAGCGGCGGACGACAACTGATTAACCAGTTCCTCTCCGAAATGGATGGTGTGCAGGCCAATAACGAAGGCGTGCTCGTCCTGGCTGCGACCAATGCCCCGTGGCATGTGGATTCGGCGTTTCGCCGACCCGGCCGCTTTGATCGCTTGCTTTTTGTGCCCCCGCCGGACGAGACCGCACGTGCTGCGATCCTGCGCATCATGCTGAAGAACAAGCCGGCCGGCGAAGTCGACGTCGACCATGTTGTCCGCAAACTCAAAGGTTTCTCCGGCGCGGACTTGAAAGGTGTCGTCGAAGCGGCGGTGGAAAAGAAGCTGGAAGAGGCCATTCGACAGGGCGCACTGCAACCGCTGACGACGAACGATCTCATCAGAGCGGGAAAATCCGTGAAGCCCTCCACGCGCGAGTGGTTCGCGACGGCAAAAAACTATGCGCTCTATTCCAATCAGGGCGGACTCTACGACGACGTCATTGAATATCTGAAAGCCGGCAATTGAACGCTCATTTCCACCGCGCCCAAGTCCTGTTGGAGCAATCGCGCTACGAGCTGGCCGAAAAGCAGATTCGCGAGGGCTTGTCGCAGTCGCCTAACGAAGCCTACGGTCATTCGCTGCTCGCCTTGTGCGAAATCGCTCTGAAAAAGCCGAAGGATGCGCTGACGTCCGCGCAAACGGCAATCGGCATCGAACCCGACTGGGCGTTCGCACATTATGTTTTGTCGCGCGTTCACAGCGACGCCGACCGATACGATCTCGCCGAGCTTGCGATTCGCGAGGCCATTCGACTGGACCCCGACGACGCCGACTATCGGTATCAACTCGCGGCGATCTACATTCATCGAAGCAAATGGCAGGATGCAGTCCGCGCCGCCGACGAAGGGCTCGCGATCGAGCCGGACCACGACGGCTGCGAAAACCTGCGGGCACTTGCACTGGTGAAGCTTGGTCGTCGCGATGAGGCCGGCGCCGGTCTGGATCGCGCGCTGCAGCGTGATCCTGAAAACGCGCTGAGTCATGCCAATATGGGCTGGAAACATCTCCACGCCAATCGACCGAAGGACGCGCTGGCAAGTTTTGGCGAAGCGCTTCGTATCGATCCGACATTGGAGTACGCGCGCGCCGGGATTATTGAGTCGCTCCGCGCCCGGAATCTCATTTACCGCGGCATGCTGGCGTACTTCCTCTGGATGTCGCGCTTCAGCGGTCGCGCGCAGTTTGGCATCATTGTGGGGGCGTGGCTGCTGATGCGGCTGTTGCGTACGCTCGCGAAGTCCAATCCGAAGCTGGAACCCTTTGTATTCCCCATCATTATTCTCTACGGCGTTTTTGTCTTCCTCTCTTGGGCGGCGAAACCATTGTTCGATTTGATGTTGCGCGCAAGCAAATTCGGTCGGCTCGCACTTTCCGAGGAGCAGATCCAGGCTTCCAATATCGTCGCGGGCCTGCTCCTGCTCGCCTTGTCCTTATTCGGCATCGGCTTCTATTTCGCTTCCGGTGGGCTGATGCTCACGGCATTCGGTACATTGTTGCTCGTCATCCCGGTCAGCAGTGTCTTCGATACCCCGCCCGGGCGACGCCGAACAAAACTGCTTGTTTATACCGGGATCATGATCGCGATTGGCGTCAGCGCCATCGCGTCCACGGTCGTCTATCCCGCCTGGACCGTCCCTGCGGCTGCCGGGTACCTCTTGTTATTTATGGGCTACGGTTGGTACGCCAACGCCGTCAATCTTCGCAGTTGACGCATGCGGATCGCAGCGAGTTGGCAGGTTGCAACCCGCTTGTATAATCGAGCCGCAATACCGATTGGTATGGGGGCGACTTCTTTTCTCGCGTCTCTGCCAACGACCATATTTCCGGGAGAGGTGACCGAGCGGCTTAAGGTGACGGTCTTGAAAACCGTTGATGCGCAAGCATCCGGGGGTTCGAATCCCTCCCTCTCCGTTTCTTGAGAGCTTCCCAATGTCCCAGTCAACGTCGTTCCACGAACTCTGCGGACTGCCTGCAAGCGTTGCCATCCCGCAGCTCGTCGAAGAATTCGGCGGACAGATTTATTCACTTGGTTTGAGATTTTGCGGTGATCGCGCGGATGCTGAAGATCTGGTGCAGGAAGTTTTCCTGTCCGCCTTTCGCGCGTGGGATTCGTTCGAAGGTCGATCCCATCCCAAAACATGGTTATACACCATCGCGGCCCGCGTCTGCCACCGGATGCATCGCAAGCGTGCCAGCGAACCCGCTGCCGTCGCGTCGCTCGACGTGGATCTGCCGTTCGACACACCTTGGATCGCGGCAATTCCCACGGCACAATCCGACGCAGTCCAGACGGAAATTCGCAGGGAAGCGCAGGAAAAAATTGAGACTGCCATTGCCGCGCTCCCGCCGGATTTTCGAATCCCGCTCGTCCTGAAAGAAATTGTCGGGTTTTCCGTTCCAGAAGTGGCGGAAATTCTGGGAATGGAGCCCGGTACTGTCAAAAGTCGCGTCCACCGCGCACGCCTCCGACTTCGCAGCGCGGTCGACGCAGTATTGCCGCGGCAACAGGAAGAGGCACCGCCCCCGGCGTACTCGTATCAGACCTGTTTGGATCTGCTCAACGCCAAACAGGAAGCACTGGATCGGGGCGCTCCGTTCGATGCGGAGATTATCTGCCGACGATGTGCCTCGGTTTTTGCATCGCTTGATTTGACGCAGGAAGTCTGCCGCAATCTCAAAGCAGGCAAGCTTCCCACCGACCTGCGCACGCGGCTCGAACAAGCTATCGTTCGATAACGCATCCATCCTGCAATTGAGCCGGTTCCGGCATCTCACCTGTCGACAACACGCAGCCGCTGCGCGTTCCGCATTGCGCGACTGAAAATATCTCGCTCAATGGGAACGATGCCCGCATGACGTGCCTCTCATATTGAAGCAAGAACAACGATGAAAGGGCGCATCAGGGCACCCTGAATGCGATGTTCCACCAGTTATAGGAGGAACGAAAACATGAAAGCGGATTCAAATCTCACTTGTGCCACGCGCGACATGATCGATGTCGCGCCCGAACTCCTCCAGACGTGGCTCGACGCCGGGTCGGTGTACCTGGTCGATGTTCGTGAGGACTTCGAACACGCTGCCGAGCGCATCCCCGGCGCTCATCACCACCCCTTGAAAGAACTCGATCCCCACGCGCTCCGACGGATCAGCGATGGGAAGCGAGTCGTCTTCCATTGTCGCAGCGGAAAGAGATCGACCGAAGCGGCCAAGCGGTTCCACGAAGTTTCGGAGCAATCCTTCCATATCAACGGCGGGATAGAAAGCTGGAAAGCAGCGGGCCTGCCCACACAACGACACCCCACTGCACCGAAAATAGATGTCATGCGCCAAGTCCAGTTGACGGCTGGAATGCTCGTCCTGACGGGTGTGGTGCTGGGATTTTTCGTGTCCCCGTGGTTCCTGATGCTGAGCGGGCTGATCGG
>JBFWWY010000393.1:0-4102 GCA_050245935.1 Phycisphaerae bacterium
ATCACCCCCACTCCGGGTCCGTTGGGCGAAGGCTGGTATCACGACAAACCGATTGTCATGAACAGCGTCACCCAGTTCCGTTGTCCGCCGCCGCCGGCCCTCGACAGCGCCGAATATGCCGAAGCGTTTGAAGAGGTTGTACGGCTGGGCGGAGACGGCGTCATCACACCGACCGAGCGAACGCCGGAGCAAACGCAAATCGGAATTTTCTGGGCCTATGACGGCACGCCGAGCCTGTGCGCGCCGCCGCGGTTGTACAACCAGCTCGCGCGCACGATCGCTGATCAATATGATCTCGACGCAATTGAGTACGCGCGCCTGTTCGCACTGGTCAACGTCGCACTCGCCGATGCAGGCATTGCGATCTGGGATTCAAAGTATCACCACAACTTCTGGCGACCCTGCACCGGCGTTCGCGAAGCCGACGCCGGCACCGGTCCGACGGGTCTGGGCGACGGCAACCCCGATACCATCGCCGATCCCACGTTTACGGCGCTCGGCGCACCGGCGAGCAACCTTTCGGCGAAGAACTTCACGCCCCCGTTCCCGACGTATCCTTCCGGTCATGCGGGTTTCGGTGGTGCTTTGTTTGAAACCCTGCGGAACTATTTCGGTACGGATGACATTGAATTCACTTTCGTCTCGGACGAGTTGAACGGCGTTACCCGTGACAATGAAGGAAATGTTCGCGATCTGGTGCCGATGACATTCGGCTCACTCTCGGAAGCTGAGGAATCAAACGGCCAGAGCCGCGTTTACCTTGGCATTCACTGGAGCTTCGATAAAACTTCAGGGATCGAAATGGGCAATGATGTGGCCCAGCATGTCTATCGCAACGTTTACCTTCCGCAGTAATACGCATGGATGAAGGCCGCAGTCCGGCTGAGACCGGATGTCCCTTCCGGAAACAAAAAGCCGCCGACAGAATGTCGGCGGCTTTGTTATTGCTCCACGTGCGGCAGAAGCGCCGCCCGGCACATCGCTACGTTACGGGCAACCGCCACCGGTGACCGCTTGCACAAATCCGCCGATGTCGCCGACGGAAACCGCAAGATCGCCATTGGCGTCGTTTGCACAGGTGTAATCACAGGGTGCGACACCGCCCGGGAACGAAGCATTCCAGGCCGCCTCACCTTGTGCCACCGCAGTCACGAAAAACCCGATGTCGCTGACTGAAACGATCCCGTCACAGTTTGAGTCGGCGCACACGCAGGCGACGACGTCGCACTCGTCGGGGATGTCGTTGTTGTCGCCGTCGGCACTCAGCGCGTCAGCCGGATAGTCCAGCGTGACGTTTACCCACGAGGCATTGTTGCAGACCGAGGTATCAACACCCGCAGTGGGAACGACATTGACCGTAATACCATTGCTCGCGCGCGCCGCATTGAAAACGGCCGCCGAAACAACCAGATTCGACATCTGATTCGGCTGACAATCCTGGAATCCGGAGACAAAAATGTCGCCGACGTCCGTGCCGTTCAGATCGACATTGAAGAATTCGCTGGAGAAGTTGACGTCCGACAAGGTGCGGAACGCCAGCGTGACGTCCCCATTCGCGGGCGGTGCATTGTCGATCACGATGGACTGCGGTGCGGCACCGTCGATCGGCGTGTAATCCACCGACTTATAGTGATAGTTGCCCGCGGCGATGTCGCAATCGTCGGGAATCCCATTTTCGTTGCAGTCGGGCGCACCATTTGCGATTTCAGCCAGGTCGTCCTGCCCGTTGTTATTGCAATCGATGATGGTCGTGAATGTCCCGACCGTCGGGTTCGACTGCGTCGCGCCGACAGCGTTTCGCGCCGTGACTTTCCAGTGATACAAGCGGCCCGGTTCCAGCGTCGTCGGCGAATTGAAAACATTGACGAACAACGTGGTGCTCAACTCGGGGTTGACGAAGCTCGGGTCATCGTCAACCACCAGTTCGTAATCAGTGGTGTTGGAGGCGCTGGTCCACAAAAACGCCGGGGGATTGGCAATTGCCATGGCACCATCGGCCGGAAGTTGCAGGTTGAACGATCCCGGTACCGGCGGGGGATTGAGAATCCAGTTCAATGCTGCCCGGGCATTGACGATGCCGTAGCCGTAAAACTGATCGAGACCCACCGATCCGCGATCGACCGCTGTCTGCTGAAGAATAAAGCGGGCCTGCGATGCGGTGAGTGAAGGCTGGAGCGAGAACATCAGCGCCGCAACACCCGCCGCATAAGGCGACGCGTACGAGGTTCCCTGCGAAGTCGTGTAGTCGCCGGTGTTGTAGCCGGAGAATCCGGTTCTGTCGGTCGTCAAGATGCTGACGCCGGGAGCGACCAATTCGATCTGGCTGCCGAAATTACTGAAACCTGCGCGATTTCCGGCCTGGTTGATCGCGCCCACGGCCATCACTGGTGCAATATTCGCAGGATAGCCGATCCCGCTGATGCCATCATTTCCCGTCGCCGCAAAGTGAAGCATGCCGTCTTCGAATGTTTGCTGGTACTTCGCGGAGAGCGCCGATGTCGGTCCGATGCTCAGACTCGCGTTGGTGACGCGGACGCCGATTGTTTCCGCCCATGCAAGTGCGGCGACCAGTGCGCCCGATGGTGCGGTACCGTTGGGACCACAGGTGGTGGTGTCGACCGCGAAAACGTAGGCACCTGCCGTTTTGCAGGTGGGTGCAACGCCGACGGCACCGATGCCGTTATTAATGGTTGCCGTAATGCAGCCGGCAACAGTTGTACCGTGATTGTCGCAGGAGGTGGCCGGACCGCCGCCGTTGCCGGTGCCAAGAAAATCCATGCCGGGCACCTGATTGATGTCCGGATGGTTCTGTTGCACGCCTGTGTCCATGACCAAAACGCGCACGCCGGCATCACCGGTCGTGATATCCCACGCTTCGGGCGCATCGAGGTCGATATCGTTGCCCTGATTCATCCCCCAAAGACTGTTGAAAAACGGATCGTTGGGAATCAGCGTTGTTTCGCCGGAAACGATCTGATTCGGCTCGGCGAATTCCACTTCCGGGAGCATTGCGAGCTTGTTGGCCTGTTCCAGCACTGTGAAGCCGTCTTTGGCCAGACTCTGCACCTGGTAGGTGCGCGGAAGATTGCCGAAATTGCGATCGAGGACAAAGCCGCCGATGTAATTGGCGATCAGGCGCGATGCGGTTTCATCGGTGACGCCTTCATGGAAACGCACGAGAATGTCTTGCTGAACAAGCAGCGGCAATCCGCGATCATCAATGAAGACCGGTGAGACGAAAGTTGCTGCGTCCTGATCGGCGACGGACTTCACCGCGAGTTCGTATTCATCACTCGTCCAGGCAACACCGGGCGTGATCGCGACCGACCAGCCCTTTTGTTCATGCGCCCGGATATCCGCCGCGATGATCCCTTCCTGCGCCAGCGCATCGCTGGCAAGAGACTGCAACGCGCCGTCATTGAACAGCGCGAGCCGGGTCGTATCGACGCCCAGCGCTCGTGCCGATTTGAAGTACATCACGTGGTAATCATCCGCTGCGAGTGCGCCGGCGGTAAACAGGCCGCCGGCCACAAGTGTTCGGATGAACGAATACCGAAAGAACTCTTTGTTCATATACCCTTCCCTTCGCGCAAATTGCAGATTGAAATCGGAAACCGCATCCAGTCGCAGCAACGGAATTCCCCATATTGACATGGCATGTCTGAGGGTTGCGCGCGAACGTCGGCAATTCATTGTATCACAGGAAAAGCGCCGGAACCGCGAAATTATTCCGTCGCGGCTGATTTTCGTGGCGCGAGTGAGGTCAGAATGGAATTCGACAGGTGGTGTACAAGGGCTATTATCAGGCGGCCAACGCGTGAGATGTTTGGAGTGGTTCACCGATTGTCCGATAGCCGCGGGAGCGATAGATGTCCGATAAAGTGATGTGCGCCAAACTTGGCAGAGAATTGCCCAAAATCGACGAAACGACTGCCGCCGGCAGTCGGGCGGGGCGCATGTGCATACTTGTCGGCGGGCCGGAGATGAAAGCGAAGGTGCTCAGCAGTGTGTCCATGGATGCCTGGGAGCTATGGACCGATCACATGCGAATGATCCTCAACGAATATCGGCTGGACCCGACTGCGGATGAAACCAACGATGC
>JBFWWY010000394.1:0-4097 GCA_050245935.1 Phycisphaerae bacterium
CACAGATCGAAGCAGCTTGCGTCCAGGTCCGTCTGCGGCCGTGCCGGTCGCGCCCGCGACCAGCGATCATCCACTACCTTGTCGACAAAAAACTCGAAGCCGTCAGGCGCATACGTCAGCAGATCCTCGACGGTGCCCCGAAACATGGCGCGGTAATCGGGATGCAGCGTACAGGGACCGGCGATTGGTACCTGCTCGTCCCACATATTCCGCACAGCGCACGTTTCGTGCCCCGGCGCAGAGAGGAATGCCGCCGGCAGATCGACGCGAAAATGCACCTGCAAATCGCGCTTTCGCGCCAGCTCTACCAGTTGCGGCAGCGGATTGCGCGTCCGGAGCCAGTCGGCGGACTTCGGTTTTACCTCGTTGGTGTGATAATGCTCGCGCTCGGGCTGAAAGTGCCAGCCGCCCTGCGTCTCGAAATGATGGGGACCGGCAGTGGGCGCGGCCCGGAAATCAACAACCGGCCCGGTGACTACGGGCACCGTGATGTGGTCTACGCCAACCTCGCCGATCAGTCGCGCAAGACGATTGTCGGTGTCGCCGTGGAACGACCATAAGGGGTATACGACGCCGTATGCGGAACTCATGCGGTTCTTGATACCGCAGGTGATGGGCAGCGTCCAGCGGAAGAAGCGTTGGGACTGGCACCTTGTGCGACAGCCCGGGAAAAGTGGATTAGGATTCACTCGTTGTGGGCGAAGTCGCGCCGCCCGAAGTGCGAACGCCCCGAGCCGGCTGATTGTCGCTTGAGCCGGACGCGGATAACGGTCGCTCCTTAGGAATAATCGTGGCCAAGGAAAACAGCAACTACGAGCGCTACTGTCCGGGTGAGGAGCACATCAAGCTCTCCGACTCGGTGTGCCTCGGTCGACGCCGCGCGAATTTCTTCAAATGCCCCGGTTGCCAGTTCAATGATGACGAAAAGGGAACGCAATCCTTCGCGGCAACGGTCGTAGGAAAGCGTATTTTATCCAACGCCTCGCATGCAAAGGACCCATCGGTGGATTCGATCGATAAAGTTTTCAAAGCGTATGACGTTCGTGCGGTCTATCCGGAGCCGCTCTCGGAAAACATCGCGTGGCGGATCGGCAACGCGACGTCGCAATTTCTCCGCACAACGCTTTCCGGCTACGACCGCAGCGATGCAAAGATGAATAAGCTCATCGTCGGCCGCGACATGCGAAAGCACAGCCCGGCGCTGTCCGCTGCGTTTATCGAAGGTGCCCGCGCAGTGGGCACTGAAGTTGTCGACATCGGCATGATCGACACCTCGCAGATTTACTTCGCGACCAATCACATGCCCTGCTGCGGCGCAGTGCAGACGACCGCGAGCCACAATCCCGCCGAATACAACGGATTTAAGATCGCCGGCTTGAAGGGCAAGCCCGTCGGCCAGGATTCGGGGCTTGGCGAAATTCAGCGGATGGCGCGGGCGATCGCGCGCTACCCGACGTCCGAGCTCGGCAAGCTCACGAAACTGGATCTTTCGGAACCCTACCGTGAATATCTGCACAAGTTCCTCACGCCGCCGCGACCGCTGAAAATCGTCGTGGATGCGTCGAACGGCATGGCGGGCAAATGGTTCCCGATTCTGTTCGACGGCGTGCCGAACCTGGAGGTCATCAAGCTCAACTTTGAGCACGACGGCACCTTCAAACATCCGCCGAACCCGCTGGTAGAAGCGAATCTCGTCGAGTTGAAAGCGGCGATGAAACAGCATGGCGCGGACTTCGGCGCGTGCTTTGACGGCGACGCTGACCGCTGCATTTTCGTTGACGAAGCGTGCAAAACGGTGGCATGCGACATGCTGACGGCGTTGCTGGCGTCGGAATATCTGCGCGACAATCCGGGCGCGACGATCGTCTACGATCTGCGCTCGTCGCGGATCGTTGCGGACATCGTGCGGAAAAACGAAGGCGTGCCGCGTCGCGAGCGCGTCGGGCACGTTTTCATGAAGCGCACCATGGCGGAGACGGACGCGATCTTCGGCGGCGAACTGAGCGGACATTTCTACTTCCGCGACTTTTTTTATTGCGACTCGGGCATGCTGGTGTTTATCGCAATGCTCAACGTACTGACGCGTACGAATATGAAGCTGAGCGAGCTCATCGATCCGTTCAAAGTGTACGCCAACAGCGGCGAACGGAATTTCGAGAATCCCGACAAGGACGGCACGTTCCGCGAGATCATGGATCGCTACAAGGACGGCGAGCTCGACACGCTCGACGGCGTGACGGTGCAGTACGAGGATTGGTGGTTCAATGTGCGCGCGTCCAATACGGAGCCGCTCCTGCGATTGAATATGGAAGCGAATACGCAGGAATTGCTGGATGAGAAATTGGCGGAGCTGACGCCGCTGCTGGGGAAGCCGGTGGAGCATTAGGACTGGCAAGCTGACACCCTCGCGCCAAGCGAGGGGTTGATGACATAGACCAGAAGTTAGATCAAACGCCCCTTTTTTCAGTCCGCGTGCAGTCTGTGTTCTCTTTCGCTTCCTCATCCCGACTCGTCGGGACGTCTCTAATCGGAGGCGGCGCGGCGCTGAACTGAGGTGGCGCGGCGCTGAACTGACTGGGTATCTCGTCACGTTGAAGGAAATTTATGACGCTCGCTGTGGCACCGCCGAAGTATCACCATGAGTTTCTTTCCTCCGGCGTGGAATTCGCGGCGGAGGAAATGCCGGAACGCAACACCGTGGCGATCATGATTCGCCTGCTGGCGGGAACCGCCGACAGCGCGGAAGAACACACCGGTGTCGCGGAGCTTGTTGAGGACGTACTGCCGAAAGGCACGCTCACGCGCTCCGGCAAAGATCTCGCAGACGCGTTCGATCTCCTCGGTGTGAAATGGGGCGGCGCGACCGGTCGGCAATCGACGCTGTTTCGCGCGCTGTGCCTGCCGGAATATACACACGATGTCATCGACCTGCTCGCAGAATTTCTCACACAACCGGCGCTGGATGATGACGTTTGCCGCGTTTCGATCGAACTTGCCCAGCAGGAACTGAAAACCCTAGAGGACAGTCCGGACGATCTGGTCCGCGTGATGAGCCAGCTCGCCACCTATGGCCCGCGCTACGGTCGCTGGTCCGGCGGGACCACCGAATCACTGGAAGCGATTACTCCGGACATCATGCGTTCTTTCTACAGAGAGTTTTATTGCGCGGGGAGAATGCAGTTCGCCGTCGCGGGACGCGTGCACGTCGAGGACGTTGCGGCGCAACTTGATCGTTGCTTCGAACGCTTCGGCAGCGGTGTGCCGGCGGGTCGCGAGGATGCGCTGTTCCCCTGGTCGCCGACGAAACAACATCAGTCGAAAGACCTGGAGCAGGAGTATATCGCGATCACCTTGCCCGGCGCGACACGCGGCACGACCGCGTTTCCGATGGAGCAGGTCATGCTGGGCGTTCTTTCCGGCGGAATGAGCAGCCGCTTGTTCACGGAAGTTCGCGAGAAACTGGGCTTGGTGTACTGGGTTGGTGCGTGGCACGAGCAGCCGCGCGGCAGCGGTGCCATTCATCTGGGGGCGAGCACCACGCCGGCGCGCTGCCGGAAGACGTTTGAGACCCTCCTGGGTGAACTCAAACGGTTGGGCAAGGATGTCACACAGGAAGAGGTGGATCGCGCCAAAAATCAAATCATCTCGCACGCCTACACGGATGACGACCTGACGCGCGCCCATGCATCCGGATTGAGCGACGATCTCTTTCATTTTGGCAAACCCATCGGCGTGGAACCGAAACTGGATGCGATTCGCGCGGTCCGTCTGGCAGATGTGCGCGCTTATGCGAAGGCGCTCCGCATCCAGGAGCTTTGCGTCTGCACACTCGGATCTGAGAAGATCTGACATTTCTTTGCGGAAGACTGATAAATCCTGAAATTGCGGCCAAAGAATCACGTTCCGCGGTAATTTCCGCGCTTTGTTTGCATGTCTTTCCAATCCAATTGCATCCTCAAACATAGAGCAGGGACATGCCCGACAGCTCGGACCACCACACAACCGGAGGAGAGCGGGCTATGAAATAGTATCGCTGTTTCGCGTCATTCAAGAACATTCTGATCGCTTCTGCAGCGAGTTTCGCTGTGGTCAGCACG
>JBFWWY010000395.1:0-4086 GCA_050245935.1 Phycisphaerae bacterium
TCAATGCGATGCAGGCCATCCGCGATCAGGGGCGGATCGAAGTGGAGACGCGCTTCGGCGGCGATTACGTCGAGCTGGTTGTCGCCGACACGGGTTGCGGGATGACACCGGAGGTTCTCAAGCAGGTTTTCAACCCCTTCTATACGACGAAGGACGTCGGCGAGGGGACGGGCCTGGGGCTCTCCGTCGTGCACGGCATCATTGTCGCTCATGGCGGTACGATTCAGGCGACGAGCGAGCCGGGCAAAGGCTCGCGTTTCGTTGTACGTGTGCCCCGAACTCCGAGCGGCGCGAACTATGGGCGGAGCGGCTCCTGATGCAGGAACGGGACCGTATTCTGGTCGTTGATGATTCCACCACCACACTGGAGGTCATCCGCCGTAACCTCGATTCGCAGGGGTATCGCGTCCTCACGGCGACGAGCGTGTCCGAGGCGATTCAGGTCCTCGAAGCCGCGGACGTCGCCCTCGTGATCACCGATCTGCGTATGCCGAAGATCGGTGGAATCGACCTCATCCGGCATATTCGTGCGGGTTACGCAAACACCGGCGTCATCATGGTCACGGGCTTCGCGTCCGTCGACAGCGCCGTATCGGCCATGCGCGAAGGCGCCGAGGATTACCTGGCTAAACCGTTCACGGACGAAGAGCTGCTAGCGTCGGTAACACGCACGCTGGAGCAGGTCCATGCTCGCCGCACCGCCGCGTTCGAACGCGATACCGAATTCGGCAAACCGCCATTCGGAATGATCGGCGTGTCGTCCGCAATGCGTCGGGTCTATCGGTCCATCTCCAAGGCCGCGGCCACGCACGCGACCGTGCTCATCACCGGCGAGAGCGGCACCGGCAAAGAGCTTGTGGCCCGCGCCATCCACTACGAAGGTCCCAGAGCCGCAGCGCCGTTCGTGGCGGTCAACTGTGCCGGAATCCCCGAGGGGCTTGTCGAGAGCGAGCTGTTCGGGCACGCGAAGGGCGCCTTCACAGGGGCTTCGACAACTCGGGCGGGCTTCTTTATGACGGCGCATGGTGGGACGATCTTCCTGGACGAAATCGCCGAGCTGGCGGCGGCGACGCAGGCCAAGCTGCTGCGCATCCTCGAGGAAGGCGAGGTGCGGCTGGTCGGCTCGGACCGAGCCCGCAGCGTCGATGTGCGTGTGGTCGCGGCCACGAACAAGGACCTGGCCGGACTGGTTAGCAAGTCGGCGTTTCGCGAGGACCTCTTCTTCCGCCTGCACGTGGTCACGATCGAACTGCCCCCGCTGCGGGAACGTGGCGACGACATTCTGCTGCTGATCCGCCATTTCATGGCCAAGTTCGCAGAGCAGCAGGGTGGGCTTGTGCCGAGCCTCACGGATCGCGCTCTGCGGGCGTTAAGGGACTATCACTGGCCCGGCAACGTCCGGGAACTTCAGAACGTGATCCAGCGCGTGCTTGTCATGTCGGACGATGATGCGATCGACGTTCCCGACCTGCCGTCGATTATGCGGTTCGCGATCCCGCGCGAGCGGGATTTGCAGCGGACGCTGGCGGAAGTTGAGCGGGATCACATCCGAGACGTGCTGGCCAGCGTCGATGGCAACAAGACGCGCGCCGGACAGATCCTCGGCATCGATCGCAAGACGCTTCGCGAAAAGCTCAAACAAAGCGGGAGCTGATGGTGGTTGCTCGCCGGCGGTGCGCGGGCTACTCGCATCGAAGACTGGCGCGCTGGCCGTGGATTGCGCGCGACTCCATGCGCAACGGGTCGCTCCGATCCTTTACCCAACGCTGCCATATGCTGACGCCGCTTTATCAATCGCCACGGACATCGGCAACGTCGGAGGACTTCGTGTCGCGCGGATTCGCGCCGACCGAGTTGCCCAGTTTGAGCTCATGCAGTTCTGCTCGCTGCCATATGCTGGGCTCACTCGCCAGCCACTGTACGTTCAAGACGCCGTCCGGAAAAGGCTGCCCCGTCTGCAGGAGCGCCACTTCGCCTAAGCACCGGCTCCAGCCCTCCAGCCACAGGCTCAGATCTCGCTTCTGCTGGTCTGAGCCCGCAAATATAATGTACAGGTCAATATCACTCGCAGGTCCAGCGTCCCCTCGGGAGGTGCTACCGCCGATGAACATGCGCGACACTCCCCAACGGGCGGGCTGGATATTGTCCGCCAGCGCCTCGGCGAATCGCTGACGCCATGCCCAGTGGTTTCTCACCGAAGCCGGGCGCTCTCCAAGTAGTTCGGCGTGTTTCCAGTCCAAATACTCTTCGAGTCGGCCTGCTATTCGTCGGAGCAGCTCCGCCTCGTCCTCAAGAAAGAGCTGGTCTGTAGCTTCTGGCTCGCGAACGCTAACGGACACTCGCCCAATCTCGGAACCCCATAGTCGGATCGGTTCCGACATCATCTGTCCGTCGTTGGTAAACCCGGGTCCGACGTAACTGCGCCCGAGATATTCAATGCGCGCGCCGGTTGATTCCGGCCGTTGCCATCCTGCGGGTATTTCCTGGACCACGCGCAAAAACACGTTGACCGGCGTTTGGGCGCGATCAGCGAATACCGCATCCAGCGAATACAGGCAGCGGAGCTCCTTGGCTCGTTCACGCAATGCACATATGTCATTCATCGATCGAATCTCCGATGCGGTTTTCACGGAAAAATGCCACGTCCCTTGTAAACCGCTTCCAGTCGCGACAGCGCGACGATGTGCGCAGCCGTGCGCCAGTCGGTACGATGACGCTCGGCGGTCTCCGCGACTTGACGATACGCAGCAGTAATCCGCTTGTGCAGTTTCGCGTCGACCTCCTCCAGCTCCCAGAATTCGCTGCGTTTGTTTTGCAACCACTCGAAATAGCTCACAATCACTCCGCCGCAGTTGCACAGGATGTCGGGAATTACGTCCACGCCGCGCTCACGCAGGATCGCGTCGCCTAGAGGAGTTGTCGGTCCGTTGGCGGCTTCGGCGATTAGCCGCACGTTTAGCATCGGGGCCGTCTCTGAGGTGATTTGATTCTCCAACGCTGCCGGCACGAAGATGTCCGCGTCCGCCGAAAGAAAGTTATCGTGCCCGATCGGCACCGCATCCCGAAAGCCATGCACACCGCCGCTCCTCAATACGTGGGTTGCAAGCGTCTGGGCGTCAATTCCCTTTGGGTTATGAATCGCCCCCGTCACGTCTTCGACCGCCACCAGGTGCGCCCCCATTGGTTGCAGTAATCGGGCGACCCAAGAGCCCACGTTGCCATAACCTTGGACCTTGTATGTCGCATCGTTGAGATTGATTCCCTTGTCGGTCGCCCACTGTCGAATTGTGCACACGACGCCCTGGCCCGTCGCCTTGTCGCGACCCTTGCTGCCACCGGATTCCAGTGGCTTGCCGGTCACGACGTGCATGCAGCGCCCCCGTTCGTGCGGCGGCATGGTGGTGAGGTATGTGTCCAGCATCCACGCCATGATTTGGGCGTTCGTATTCATGTCGGGGGCGGGAATGTCGTATTCAGGCCCAATATTGTCTCCCAGGGCGTACGTGAATCGGCGCGTGATGCGCTCCAATTCTCCCACGGTGTATTGAGACGGCTCGA
Organism: Phycisphaerae bacterium; assembly: GCA_050245935.1. Classification (GTDB taxonomy): domain Bacteria; phylum Planctomycetota; class Phycisphaerae; order UBA1845; family Fen-1342; genus JALHOX01. The sequence continues at coordinate 3,559 of JBFWWY010000395.1, forward strand.
TTTGAATCCCACCCTTCGCGCCTCCAAATGGGACCCCAGCGAGCGCCGACTTCCAGGTCATCCAGGCCGCGAGCGCTCGAACCTCGTCGAGGCTGACCCGCGGGTGGTACCTCAGACCGCCCTTGAACGGACCCAGCGCGTTGTTGTGCTGAACGCGATAACCCGTGAACATCTCCACGCGGCCGTCGTCGAGTCGTACGGGGAAGTTTACGACAATCTCGTTCATCGTCGCAGCAAGGATGCGCCGGATGTTCTGGTCCAATTCCATAAGCCGCGACGCCTTCTCGAACTGCTCGATCACCGTGTCGTAGAGCGCGCGGTTACGGCCTTCGGGCGCCCCGTTGTCGGGCGAGGTCGCGGAGTCACGGTTTGCTCCGGGCGCAGCAGTCGGAGCCGTCCTCTCGAATTGCTCGGTCTCGGTGGTTTTCCTGGGGTTGCCGATCCCTAGCTGGTCGACATCGCTCCGCGAAATTTGTTTTCGGGAACAAAGACCCTGGGTCGGCTTTGCGGGCTGAACTGAATCCGACT
>JBFWWY010000396.1:0-4069 GCA_050245935.1 Phycisphaerae bacterium
CCAGTTTCCGGCGAAAGCATGCCACCCGACCGGCGCATTGGCGATTTTGATAGAACTCATTCGCTGACGATCGCAGACCTGTGGCGTATACGCAAAGGTTTCGCGAGAAGCATGCTTACGCCTCGTTTATCGCGCTGCGAACATCGCGGGGTCGAAAGGGTTTTTCGAATGACAGGCGCGTCGGTGTGTTGTTCCGGCGAAAGCATGCCACCCCCCGAGTATTCGAACTACTCAAGCTTAAACCGCCAACAAATCACGCCCCATCCGGAATGGACGGCTCCACGAGATTTGCAAGCTGGATCAAACATTCCTGCCAGCCGAGATAGCACATTTCCGCAGGAATCGCCTCGGGAATTCCCGCCTGCACAATTTTCAGTTCCGTGCCGCACATGACCTCGCGCAGCGTGATGGTCACGTCCATCTCGCCGGGAAGATTGGGATCGTCAAATCTGTCCGTGTGGCGAATGCGTTCATTCGGAATCAGCTCGACGTATTTGCACGCGAACGAGTGGCTGTGGCCGGTGCCGAAGTTGGTGAAGGACATGCGGTACCCGCCGCCGACTTTCGCGTCGATCTCGTGCACCTTGCCGAGGTAGCCGTAGGGCGGCAGCCAGCGCGTGAGCGCATCTCCGTCGAGGAATGCCTTGTACACGCGGGCGGCAGGGGCGCGGAGCACGCGATGAAGCGTGACGTTGTTCTTCGATTCTGGCATTGCGAAATTCTCCATTTCGTAGGAAACAGGCAAATTCAAATCATACGGCTACCTCTTGTCGAACTGGATTTGTCCGGATCGACAGCGGCACCAGAAAAAATTTGCGCTGACGCTCCATTCTTCCGTCGGCAGCTTCGTGACATCTTTATCGAGCCATTATTGGACGTATTGTACAGGCACGCTGTCTGCTCCAGATCGTCCCATGCAACGCTCATGCAACGAACGCGATCACAGTTGTCCGCCAAGAATGGGTGTCGATTGCTCGTCGCAGTCGCCGACTTGAAGCAAGGCCAAGGTGCTCAGCGAAATAAATTCGTAGGTATTTGCCCCGAAACCGCTTACGATTTTGTCATTCCCAACAAGCGCCTTATTCACCCGCGCAACATTCCCGATATGAGAATTGAAGGTGACACGCCGGCAGTCACTGTTGTGCTGCCGTCAGCAGGTCCAGATGTCCGCATCTGCTGAGATTCCTATTTTCGAGGACCGAGGGGTTTCATGTGCTGCCGCCGCCCGCAAAGTCAAGAAACAACCGACTCAGCCGGCCAAACCGATGCCAAGCCCCGGTCATGGCGAACGCTGCTTCACAATTTGCTGGCCTTTATTGGGGTATGGTTCATTGCCCTCCCGGCATCGGGCGCCAGTGAATGGCCAGAGAAGACCTCAAATTGCCATCCACAATCAGCAATGTTGACGACTGACGCCGGCAGCGCGGGACAAGGCGCAGGCACAGTGCCCGCGATCGGTCCTTCTTTCACCGGGTCGCCGGTTCTCGACTTCTTCACCGGCGACGGTTACTACATGCCACGCACGCACTGCCTGATGACCCAATCTGGGGAAAGCGACTGGCCGTGGATTTATGCATTGCTGATTCTCAGTGCGGGAGTTGTCTGCGCGTATTTGCGAATCTTCGTTTTCTGGATGCGCTCCTACTTCGGCGAGCGCACCGAAGATCGCAACCAGAAGTTGTTCGATCTCGCCGCTATCTTTTTGCTCTGTGCGATCTGTGGTTACGGCTTGTCAATCGTGATGTTTGTCTGGCCCGCTTACCGGTTGCTCAGCATCTTTCTGTTGCTCCTCAACATCTTCTCCTGGCGATTTTGCTACAACCTGAAACCGTTTCGCCATGCGTTCGCCGCCGGTCGTCTGGAGCGAGAGTTGCGGGAAAGCGTCGAATCGCGCGCCAAAGAACTCGAACGGCTCGTGACGCTTCGTACGGCTGAAGCCAATCGCCTCGCCGAAATTGCCCGCCGCACGGCGCACGGCGTCATCATTACGGACACGGATGGAAAAATTGAGTGGGTCAACGCCGGCTTTACGCGCATGACCGGGTTCGCCGCCGAAGAGGCGATTGGTCGCTGGCCGGGTGAACTTCTGCACGGCAGCAAGACGGATGCCGCCGAAGTCGCGCAGATTGAAGCCGCCATGCAGAGCGGTTCACCGGCCACCGCCGAACTTACGTATGCCCACCGCGAAGGCGGCGACCTCATCGTCAAGCTTGAAATGGAGCCGCTTCGTGATGATCAGGACCGACTGACCGGGTTCATGACGATTGAAACGGACGTCACCGAACAGCATGAAATCCGCGCCGAACTGATGCGGCGTGCCCGCGAACTTGAGCGCCTCCGCAACGCCGCCGACGCCGCCAATCAAGCCAAGAGCGAATTTCTCGCGAATATGAGTCACGAAATCAGGACGCCGATGACGGCGATTCTCGGCTTTGCGGATTTGCTCGCTGACGAAGAGTCCGATTCGTCGGAACAGCGACGCGCGTATATGGATACCATTAAGTGCAACGGCGAACACCTGCTCTCGATCATCAATGACATTCTCGACCTGTCGAAAATTGAAGCCGGCAAGATGGCGATCGAGCGCGTCGCCATGTCGCCGGAGCGTTTGCTGCAGGAAGTCGAGTCGCTGATGCGCGTCAAAGCGACTGAAAAAGAAATTGAGTTTGAGGTGATTCGAACCACCCGGCTCCCTGCGGAGATTCACAGCGATCCGGTTCGGCTGAAACAAATACTTGTCAACCTCGTCGGCAACGCGATCAAGTTCACCGAGTCCGGCCATGTCCGCATTCGGGCCGGTATCGATCAGCCTGGTAACGGACAACCTTTCCTTCGCATCGAGGTGATGGACACAGGAATCGGCATGACCGCCGCGCAGATGGAAGCCCTCTTCGAAGCATTTACGCAGGCCGACGCCAGCACGACGCGTCGCTTCGGCGGAACCGGACTGGGGCTATGCATCAGCAAGCGCCTCGCGGAGTTTCTTGGCGGCGAACTGACAGTGACCAGCACGCCGGGTGCCGGAAGCACCTTCACCCTCAAGATCGCAGCGGGCCGATTGGATAGCAAACTTCCGTGGACGATGCCGGCCGCACCGGGAAGCAGCGAAGATCGCGATGCGAGCAGTCTGCCGGAGAAGAAAGACGTGCTGCGGGGTCGTCGGATCATTCTTGCCGAAGACGGCCCCGACAATCAGCGGCTGATTTGTGCATTGTTGCGCAAGGCCGGCGCGACTGTGGAAGCCGTTGCGAACGGCCGCAAACTGATCGAGAGTCTCTCGATTGCGGGCACATTGAACGACGAGCTCCGCGAGCCGGCCCCTTATGATCTGGTCCTCACCGACATGCAGATGCCGGTGATGGACGGCTATGCAGCGACCCGCAAATTGCGGGAAATGGGTTGTCGACTTCCGATTATCGCAATTACCGCCAACGCAATGGACGGCGACCTCGAAAAATGTCTCCGCGCCGGCTGCGATGCCTATGTGTCAAAGCCCATCCATCGGCCGACATTGATCCAGGCGTGCATTGACGCTACGCATCTCAGCAATCACGATGCTACGGTCGTGTAACATTTAGAAGTTGATCCAAAAGCGAGAAATCCTTCCGCGTGCGGCGAACGGCGCCGCGCGCGAAAGGCGAAACAACGACCGCAAAAACCGCAATCGGTCGTAATCGCAAGAAACGAACTGACCGGCCTACGCTTCTTTCAGCGATTTCATATCAATCACAAAGCGATACTTCACGTCACTCTTGAGCATCCGCTCGTACGCCGTGTTGATGTCCTGTATGTTGATCAGTTCGATTTCGGACGTGATGTTGTGCTCCCCGCAATAATCGAGCATCTCCTGCGTCTCCGCGATGCCGCCGATCAGCGAACCGGAAAACGAATGGCGACCGAATATCAGATTGAACGCCGTCACCGGAAGCGGCTCAAACGGTGCGCCAACCTGACACAGGGTGCCGTCAACCGCCAGTAGGCTGAGATACGCATTGACGTCGTGCGGCGCAGAAACGGCGTCGAGAATGAAGTTGAATGTACCGGCGTGCTTTTGCATCTGCGCTTCGTC
>JBFWWY010000397.1:0-4046 GCA_050245935.1 Phycisphaerae bacterium
CGAATGACTTCGTTAAACGTCTCGACGTAGGCCACTCGCTGGGAATACGGCATGCGGACCCAGCGCTCCCAGGCACCCTCCGCCTGCGCCCTGAGATACTGATCGTTCAACGATGCCACGCCAAGTGTCGTTCCAATGGTAAATCCCACCAGCCCTACCAGTACGAGAATGACGAGTCGCGTGTTCAAAGTCCCTCCGGCCGCTCTTCCAGAAGTTGATGGAAGGTTCGTAACATCGCGACGTCGCGGACGAGTTCATAATTCGACCGGATCAGTCGAACGGCGTCCATATTGGCAGCGACTTCGGCTTCCAAATCAACGGGTACGCCGGGAATCGGCGAGGTATCGATGCGGATCTGGGCATTTGTCATCCAGCGCCCGGTAACAAATCCCCCGCTTCCCGCCGCGACAAAAAGTGCGATTGCGGCAAGCACCCACGGCAGTCGCCGGCCACGTTTGCGCCGCGAGACCTTGTTGACGAGTTGCTGAACATCGACTTCGACATCCGGGAGGATGTCCAGGGCCAGCAGATTGGAAAAACGGCGTTCATCCTCGACGGCACGAAAGCAATCTTCGCACGATCGCAGGTGGCGCACGATCGCGGCCTGCTCGTTTTCCGGGAGGCGTGCCCGTAAAAAACGCTGAATTTGATCCAGGTCGAGATGATCCATAATTGCCGCCGGGAAGGGTAGTTTCCGGCGGGCGACTTTTGAATAGCCGCTAGGTGAATTCGCGCAGGTTTTTGCGGAGCGATTCTCGCGCGCGTTTCAGCAGCGCTCGAATGGATTCGACGGACAGATCCATGACGTCCGCAATCTGCTGATAGCTGAGGCCTTCATATTGAAAAAGCGTCAGCGGGATCCGCTGATTCGGCGGCAGCGCCCCCAGGGCACGCCCGACGTGCTGACGCAGCTCATCGCGTGTCACGGTCGACTCGGGATTTTGTCCACTCGTGGGCAGGTTCTGAAAAACTTCCTGCTCGGTATTGGTCTGCGACTTGTTGCTCTTCTCCAGATGTCGCAAGGCCACATTCGTCGCGATGCGATACAACCAAGTCGAGAACTTTGCCGTTGCCCGATAGCGCGGCGCAGCGGCGATCGCTCGCATCAGGACATCCTGCACGACGTCTTCGCGAATGTGCTCATCGCGGAGGACGCGCGCGATGTAGCGCGCAACCACGGTTGCATTGCGTCGCACGAGTGCGGCTTCCGCCTCGCGATCCCCGGCTGCAATCCGAAACATGAGTTGCGCATCGATGTCGCCAAGATATTGCGCGTCACCGGCCTGCTCGCGCTGGTCCGCCGGCGCGATTGCCGCGCGCTTCTTGATTTCGGTGCCAGTGTTCCGCATGAATCCCACACCCCAACGCTAATCCCTTCCAGCAGTAACAAGTGTAGCAAGCGCTTCGTTCAGAATCCACTTCCAAAGCTTGGTGAAATGAAGTTGCCGGTCATTACCCCCAAATGGGTAATGTAATGAAGTTCCCTGCACTCCCGTCCACGCTAGGCCAGTAGCAACGGCGCATTCCTGTCAACGTCGCGACCGCGAATTTGTTCCCGCAGATCGACTTCGTTGATGGCAAAACGGGGGGAAATTTCAACGGGAAACCGCGGTTCGCCCCCGGCGTCACGCTGCACGTTGACGCCCGCCGCCGCCAGCCAGCGCACTGCGCGTTCGGACAGATCGCGCCGCGCAACTGCCGGGCTGTCCGCTCCCTCCGCATTCTTGACCGGACTGAACTCTTCCTTCCGATCGGTAAACATCACAATCGCACGACCAGCCGCCGGAATCGCATCAAAGACAAACATTTCCAGTTTGACGACATTGGGTCGCGATGGGGTTTCCAGTTTTCCGTCCGGCCCCAGGACCGCGACCGCCTTCTCAGCACGGTGCCACGGCAATCGAACCGTGGACGTCGGATGCGTCAGCCGTTCGACGAACTCACGATTGAATACGTGAATGGCGATGCTGCCGGCGTCAAATTTTCGCGATCCATCCGGATTTTTCTGCAGCGCAAGCGATTCGGGCAGATCACTGTACTCGATCACTTGAAGCCGACCGTCGCCGACGCAGAAATTGCCGACGCGCTCCAGATCATGCGACTTGGGAACCGCCTTGCTGGACACTTCAGACTTTTCGCGAATATGCAGACCGATGAACAACGGATCGACGCAGTGAACCAGCGGATTGTCGACTTGAAAGTAGCTGATGTACTTTTCGCCGCGACGCTGCATGCGTGCCAGCGCGCCGCTGGTTCGCAATGCACGCAAGCTTCCGCCATGACCGTCGGGGGAAAGAGAAATCCGTGATTTTCCGGCCATCGCGATTTTTCCATCGGGATGAAAGACGGGCATGCTCCCCTGCTGGAAGAACTCCACCTGATCTTTCGCGAGCCCGAAGAAGCCATGGCCGGCAAAGAATGCAACGGTCTCCTCGTGATTGAGCGGGCTGGTCATGATGTACCAGTTGACCGGCTTGCCGTAGCGCCGCTCGACGCCGAGCAGATACTCCGCAAACACTTGAAACAATGGGGCATCGCGGATTGGGGTAATCGGGAAGGCCCCCTTTGGCCCTGCGAACCCGAGTCGCGTGCCCTGTCCGCCGGCAACGGTGAACGCCGCGACCTCCCCGTTTCGAATCGCGTCCTCGCCAATCCGCATGGCTCCTGCATAGTCCGCTTCGGCATCAGCGTTTTCAGGCGTGGGGAAGATATGTGCGGCAGCGATATCCTCCGGCAATGGTGGTGCTAGGTAGTGCCGCACATAGGATTCCGCCAGCGCGCGGCATTCGTCCAGATCAAGCTGAGCGATATCGTCCAATAACTCCGATTTTTCATGATCGACCAAAGTGTCCCAATATTGGAGCAAATGCACCTGGCCGATTTCAGTTAGTTTTTGTTTCAGCTCGTTCATCCGAACATCCTCTGTTTTCCCGACGTGCCGCGGTGACTATCGACTGACCAGCGCCAACGCAAATCGTTACTGTCTGCGGACGCGTGCGCCCCAATGCCGAATATAACGTCAAGTTTTTGGCTGTCGTCGCCAAAGGGACCTTTGTCGCGGCGCAGCGCCGTTCGAAGTGGGGAAAATTCTGCACACATCTGCGTGGCTCGGTGATGGACGCGCTGTCGAGGTTCAAAAAAATATTGACCGCAGACGATTTTGATGTATACTTCTTAATGGACCGAAAACTCAGGCACGAGCATTAGCACGGAAGGCTTTGCTGCGACGAACCATACGCTATCATTCATAAATATCCCGATACGTTTAGATTCCCGTCGCTCGCAATGCTTACGATTTTCCCGCCTTTCCGAATGCTCCCTCCTTTTCGGACAGACGTAATCGCTTAGATTCGTCGGATCGCGTCAAAATGGTCGCGCTAATTTTGCGCAAAGGTCGACAGCAGGCCTTCGCGCTCGCTCTGCGCACGCTATGATGTCGCGGCGGAATACCAAAAAGTTGTGAAACAAGACGCCAATTTTTGCAGCCATCCATGATTGCGGATGGGAGAGCCGGTATTTCGAACGGCTCCTTTATTCGGCGTTCTTTTGATCTGGGTCATGAATCCCGGAGCGTCCCATGCGTTCCGGTCAGCTTGATGCGACGGTCGTGTCGAGTTCAGTTTGTCGCGTTTGACGTCACAGGAGCGGTTTCGAACCGGTAGACACGCGGAACACGCAATTTCAACTACTGCAATACGTAGCAATACCATTCAGGAGCGCGTGTTTTCGGAACTTTCCTGTTGTGGAATGCGAGAAATGGGCATGGGTCATGCAAATCCAGGAGGATTTAGAGTGAGACGAAAAGGCTTTACGTTGATTGAGCTGTTGGTGGTCGTCGCCATCATCGCACTGCTCATCTCCATTCTGTTGCCCAGCTTGAGCCGGGCACGTGAATTGGCGAAGCGCGCGGTGTGTCGGGCGAATGCGCGCGGCATCGCGCAGTCGTGCCACCTTTACGCAAACGACAACCGCGAATGGTTCCCTGTCGCGCCGCACCTGAAGCAAACCTCCGGCGGTGCGAACAACCAGCAGTTGGCATTCGACTA
>JBFWWY010000398.1:0-4040 GCA_050245935.1 Phycisphaerae bacterium
ACGTTTCAGAAACAGGGCGGCGTTGCGTCGGCTTTCCGCATCGAAATCGATCTCAATGATCACAAGAATGACGGGTCGCACGCGCTGAATGATTTCGGCGGCATTCCGCAACTGCTGGTTTCCGCCGGCATCGTTCGTACTCCCTTGAGCAGCGATTTTGACGGATGTCAACTCACGAATATTGAACTGTGCCACACGGAACGTCTCGCCGAGACACGGCAACCCATGCAGGATGATGGAGATCAGGAATGCGCGCTGTACGCGCGTGCGAAAATTTTTATTCACTGGTCATGCTCGCCAATACATCCTGTGATGCTGGAATATCCGCCAGTCGTCATGACTGCACGGTAACACTTGCCGCTGCTTGAGGTTGATTCTTCAGCAATGCGAAAAGCTGCCGTCGCACATCTTCCACTTCCGCAATCGCCCCATAGTTTTGCACGAGATATTTAAGATCGCGCAAAGCATCTTCGATTTTGTCGGGATCCGGGCGACATTCGATGCCGCGCGTGTATTCCTCGCGCGCCTGATCCATGCGCTCGCTCGCGAACAGTGCCAAGCCGTAGTTGAAGTGTCCGGCGGCGTCGTTTTCATCGAGCGACACGGCCGCCTGGAACGATGTCACGGCATCGGCGAGGCGTCGTTCCTGGAGGAACAGCCAGCCGCGATTGTTCAGCGCCCAAGCTTTCTGATTCGCCAAGGCGTCCGGCATTGCGATGACAGCTTCGTAATCATTGGCCTCCGCGCGCGTGTTGTTGTTGCGCCGATGCACAAAGGCGCGATTGTTGAGCGCCCAGCAGCGAAGATGTGCGGGTACCCGCGGTTGCTCCAGTACGGCTGAATAGTCGCTGATCGCAGCTTCAAAATTCTCAAGCGACGCGTACGCGAGCCCGCGATTGTTCAACGCCCACGCGCGCTGCTCGGGTTCCGCCGCGCGATGCGTGATGACGGCGCTGTAGTCGTCGATCTCCGCCTGGGTTTCGCCGCGTATCCCGTAAATCTGCCCGCGTCCGTTGTGCGCGAAGACGATCTGGTCCGCCGGCGCGTTGGGCAGCGCGAGCACCGCGCTGTAGTCGGCGATCGCGCCGTCGAGATTGCCGGATTGCGCCCGCAACGCCGCACGGGACGCGAGGGCTTTCGCGCGGTGCTCTTCGCGGACTTCCGACATGTGAATGACGGCGGAGTAGTCGTTGAGCGCGGTTTCGCCTTCGCCGCGGGCGCACAGCACGATGCCGCGATTGTTCAGCGCTTTGGCCCGTTGCTCGGATGAAGCAGCGGGATGATCGATCACCGCGCCATAGTCCGCAATCGCCTTCTCGCTTTCTCCCGTTACCCCGTACGCGACGCCGCGGTTGTTGTACGCTTTGACAACCTGTTCCGCCGGCGCGCCTTCCAGATTGATCACTGCCGTATAATCGGCGATCGCACCCGCGACCTCTTCGCTCTTGCGTCTTGCGACACCGCGATTGTTGAGGGCGGCGGCTTTCTGCTCGGGCCGCGCATCCGCGTGATCGATGACGCGCGTGTAATCCGCGATGGCACCCGCAATATCGCCGGCCCGGCGCCTGGCGATGCCGCGCTGATTCAGCGCGGCGCACAGCGTATCGACTTTTGCTGCCGCGATTTCAATCGCTGCGGAGTAGTCGCGCTGGGCAGCGGCTTCATTGTCCATCTGGCTGTACAGTTGACCGCGAGAATAGTGCGCGTCGGCGCGATGCGCCGAGGGCGCGGATTCGAGACGCAGATATTCAGAGTAGTCGGCGATTGCCTGTTCGACCCGATTGCGGTTGCGATGAATTTCCGCGCGATTCCAGAACGCATGCTTCCGAATATCGCCGTCCGCGTTTTTCAGGGCGACGACTTTGTCGTACTGCTTCAGCGCATCTTCATCCCGATCGAGCGCGCGCAGAACGCGTCCGCTGGAATCATGCGCAGCGGCGCGGACGTCGTCCTCCGTCCCCGAAGCCTGCAGGATGCGGTGATGATCCTCCAGCGCGCCCTGCAGATTTCCCTGCGCCTCCCGGCAGGATGCGCGAATCATGAGGAGGTCACAGGCAGCGGCATCGGAAAGATCATCCGAGGCGAGCAGTTGGTCGCAGTCCTCGCAGGCGCGCGCGTAGTCTCCCGTGAAGCGACGACAGGAAGCGCGATGCGTCAGCGCGCTCGTTCTCGCCTCGGCCCGCACGTTGGACATTTCCAGCAGCGCGGTGTAGTCCGCGATCGCCGTCGCGTAGTCCTGCGCGGCCTGCGCGGTGATGGCGCGGGTAAACAGCGCGGTCGCGCGCTGATCCGGCGTCGCGCGGTCATCGTCGATGACGGTCGACAGATCGGCGATTGCGAGTTCGGCATCGCCGCTTTTCTGTGCCGTCAGGCCCCGGCCGAGTATCGCTTGAATATGCTGCGCGTCCGTGAGACCATCCAGATCGATCGCAGCATGGAAATCGGCGATGGCCTGGTCGAGTAGGTTCTGCTGATGGTGATACGCCGCACGTTCCAGCAGCGCCCACGCCCGCAGCGCTGAGGGCGTTTCGTGCGACTGAATCACGCTGGCGAGATCGCGCTCATATTCCGACGAGCGCCGCAGCTTTTTGAACGACTCCGAGCGGCGGCAGATCAGTTCCATGCGATCTGCGACGGAAACGTCATCCGCGTTGATCAAATTGTTCAGAATCGCAATCGCGTCGTCGTGGCGATCCTCCGCGCGGAGGCGGGCGGCCTTCGTCTGCAGTGCGGCACGATGCGCGCGAACGTGCCGTGCATCCTGCCCCAAAGCTTCCGATTCCGTTCGCTCGTAATCTTCGAGGAGCGTATGGAGCCGCACTCGCGCCGCGGCCGCAAAATCGCTCAGTTTGTCCGCGCCGACGTTGGTGTTCGCGGATGCGATTTTGAGCTGATCCAGCCGACGAATGAGAGGCCGAAGCGGATCGGCGAGGATCTCCGGGGCGCTTCCCAGACCGAATTCCTGGTGCAGAGAACGGAGGAGTTCGTCCGCGGACGGGATCTGCACGTAATACGCACTGCCGCGGAATCGAGTGAGAATTTCGCGAACAGCCGGCGTCAGAATATGTGCTGCGTTCTCCGCAGGATGAATATCACACCAGTAAAGATTGTGCGCGAAGCGGTCGCAGCGCCGAACCGCCCGCAGCAGCGCGCCGGGCCAGCCGCTCGTGCCGATTGCGATCAGTCCCCGCTGCTCGATGTGCTGCGATACGGCGGTCTCAAACTGACTGGATTCCTGCCGTGCGTCATCGGTATCCGAGGGTACGCGATACTCGTCAACCGTCCCGTGAAGGTAAAAGAGTTGCACGAGATCGCGCTGCAGCGGGTTGTCCGAAAATGCGTTCGTCAGGCTATGTGCGAAATAACCTTTTCCGACGAACTGCAGCATTTTGGGTAGCAAACGGTCAAAGTTTGTGAGAAAAATCGATTGCACCCACGGAGAGCCCCGATCCCACTGATCCTGAGCCGATAGCAGACTCGCAAGGTATACGACCGCTTCGCTGGTCTGTGGCCCCGCACTCTCCAGCAGATAGCGGAGAAATGCCCTTCGTTCCTGCGCATCGGACAAGGCAGGGTTGAATCGACCCATCACGGCGACGTAAGCCGCCTGCATGGTCGCGTTGTCGTCGAATTGCGGTCGACCCGCAGCGTCCAGCGCGATTCGGAGCTGGCTGCGCCGTCGTATGTTTTCCCAGAATTCGTGCCGGAACGCCGCAAATTCCGCGCGCTGGTGTGCCGCTTCGGGACCGATTCGATAGGCCTGCGCAAAGCACCAGATCGGTGCGTGCTCCTGAAGGATCTGAATCGTCGTCGGCAGCGCGGGCGCGCTGATTCCCGATCCCCCCAGCAGAACAAATCGTGCCGGGTCGGACGGTTGATGCCGCGCAACAGCGCCACTAACTTGCGACACGAAGTCGTCAACGGATAACGTGTCAAACGGCACGGTGAGCATACGCAGTGATTCCAGATGTTTCGTGAAGACTTGCGGTCGCAATGGAAAAACGGCTCTGATTCCCCGCGCGATCAACGCAAATGACGCC
>JBFWWY010000399.1:0-4036 GCA_050245935.1 Phycisphaerae bacterium
CCCCTTGTCGTTGAGATTCACGGCGGGCCGACGTCATCAACAAAAGTCGCGATGCGGTATTGGATCTACGGACGCACGTTGCTGGCATCAAAAGGTTATGCGTTGATGTCGCCGAACTATCGCGGCTCCACCGGCTACGGCGACACGTTCATGACCGATCTGGTCGGGCGCGAGTGCGATATTGAGGTGCAGGACATTCTCAGCGGCGTCGACGCGATGATCGAACGCGGCATCGCCGACCCCGAGCGGCTCGGCGTGATGGGCTGGAGCAATGGGGGCTTTCTGACGAATTGCCTCGTCAGCCAGACGAATCGCTTCAAAGCCGCCAGCAGCGGTGCGGGTGTGATCGATCAGCTCATGCAATGGGGCGTTGAAGATACGCCGGGGCATGTGGTGAATTACATGCAGGGCTTGCCTTGGGAGCAGCCGGCGGCGTATCTGAAGGCGTCGCCGGTGTACAAGCTCGCGGAAATTCAGACGCCGACGTTGATTCATGTCGGGGCGGACGACCCGCGCGTGCCGGCGATTCATGCCAAAACGCTGTTTCGCGCGCTGCACGACTACAACAACATTCCGACGCAGCTTTGCATCTATCCCGGTCAGGGGCACGGGTTGAATACGTACACGTTTCGCAAGGCGAAAATGGAGTGGGATCTGGCTTGGTTTGAGAAGTATTTGAGGGGTGGAGGGAAAGGGGGTGAAGGGGAGAAGAAGGATTGAAGGATTGGGGTATGCGGCTGTTAGCGCGTTGCGACCACCACTTTACCCTGCTCCAGAGGAACGGAGGTCGCGTTATTCGAGTTCCGATTTTCCTGGGTTGACGAAGTTTTATATTCTAGATCACCGTCGCTTCGCCGCGATCGCTGTGGATGTATTGCCCTTCTTCCGGCGATGAAATGCGCATCGCGGGGTGCTTCTTTTTCGTGTCGCAGATCACCCAGTATTGCTGTGCGAGCGCTTCCAGAACCTGCACCGCGTGATGCACTGCGACTTTGTGCTCTTCGGGCTTTGGATAGCGCTTTGCCACGAGGGCTGCCAGAACCTGCATGAATTTGCCGGCTTCGTTGGTTTGGCGCAGCGCTTCGATCACGAATTTCTGAATGCCGACTTCGGCGAGCGTTTGCCCCTTCCGCGTCCACGAGCGCACGCGATGAATGCGACCCTCCACCGGAACGCCGAGCGTGCCCTCCTTCGCGTTGGCGAGGTTCAGCTCGAAGTGCGTTTTGCCGTCGATCATCCAGCCGTGGTTGCCTTCGGTCATGCGCATCATGACCTGTTTCATGCTTGCGAGGTCGTGCCCGCCGATGCCGGCCTGACCGACGAAGTCGTCGCCGAGCCCGCCCTGGCTGAGCCAGCGAAACGCCTGGACGGGGTCTAATTTGAAGCCGGCCTCGGCGGCAATTTCCGTGCAATGCTCGCGGATGTCTTCAAAGATTCCGTTCGCGGAATACCAGAAGTCGGCGAACTTCATGTGCTGGCGGACGCGGCGCGTCTGCAGTTCATCGTAGCGTTCGACGAGCCAGTCGCGCTCGAATTCGCCGCGTTCCAGTTCGAGGATCGTATACGCGAGGTCGCGTGCGCCGACGTGCGTCAGCGTGAGACCTGCCGCGAGAATCGGGTCGGCAAACCCTGCACACTCGCCGACAAGAAACCAGTTTTCGCCATACGTTCGCTCGACGACGAATGACCAGTCCGTCGTGCCCTCGACCTTGCCGCGCTGTTTGGCGTTTCTCAAACGATCCTGATACGTTTTCTCGCTGCGAACGGCTTCTTCATAGAGCTCGGCGGGCTTTTTGCCGCAGGTTTTAAAGTATTCGCCGGGGCAGACGAGGCCGATGCTGACGCGCGTCGGCGACAGGCGAATCCACCACAACCAGCCGAACGCGAGACTGCGGATGTGAACGCGCGTGGCTTTGACGTCGTCTGCGTCGGCCCATTCGCGATTCTCCCAATAATCCCAGAATGCGACGTTCTTCAGCTTTGTCGGCACTTCGCAGGAAACATCCATCGCGCGGCGGAGTATCGCGGCGTTCCCGCTGGCGTCGACATAGTGTGTCGCGCGAATGACTTCGCCGCTGTCGAGCTTGAGTCCGTCGATGTGATCGTCGGTCGTCAACACTTCCGCCACGCGCGTGCTCTGTCGAACATCGCAGCCGAGTTTCGCCGCGTGTTTCAGCAGGACATCGTCATACACCGCGCGGTCCACCTGGAACGCGGTCTGCAGTCGCCAGTCTTCGTATTTGCCGGGGCGTTCGATTTCCGCCTGAGGCGGGATTCTCTCGATGGGGACGAATTCAAAGATCCATGGTTCGGTGGTTTTGCCCCACGTGTACGTCGCGCCGATTTTGATGGGAAAATCCGCTGCTTCGATTGCTTGCCAGGCGCCCATCTCCTGCAGCACGGGGGCGATGGCGGGGAGCTGGCTTTCGCCGACGTGGTCGCGCGGAAACTGCTCTTTCTCAAGGATCAAAACGCTGAGGTCCGGGTTGTACTTTTTGATCAGTGAACCGGTCGTCGAGCCGCCGGGGCCGCCGCCGATAATTGCGACGTCAACTTTCACCGTTCCGTTGCCCTGGGTCATTGTTTCCCGCTCCGTTTCCGAAATCACTGAATTGGCCGTATTTTCATCGGTTGATGCGAGTATAGCAAAGAGTGGCATCGCGACGCAGTTGTCTGAAACCTTTGAAAATTTCGCAATTGGTTGAGTTTAAGGAGCGGTATGGACGTTTCCTCCATACAGCGTCGCCGGTGACGCGGCAAAGCTCATCAATCCCGAAATGTTGTCTGCTGAATGGCACGAAGAAGTTATGGGGCAAACCGGAACTGACCGTCATCCCATCCCCGGTGTGCGGGCAATCATGGGAAACGTGAAGCCGCCGAACGAGCTGCTCCGCATCGGCATGGTCGTGCTGATCGCGCTGCCGTTCTGGGCATTCGGAATTTGGCGGCTGTTTCAAGACGGCGCGGGTGAAAAGTTGATGGTGGGGCTGATGATTGTCTCGGTCTCGCTTTGGTTTCTCGTTTTCAGATGGCAAAGAAGGCGTTTTCGACAGCGCTACGCATTGCGACTCGAACGCTTGCGACGCATCGCACAACATCCCGACACCATGACGCGGCTTCCGCATCGTGTGCTAGAAGCGTATCTGATGAAGTGGCTGACATCGCTGCGATTTTGCCGACCGGCAAAGCTCGGGCTGCCGCCGGGGCCGGCGATTTTTGTTGGAAACCGACCGTTTGATCTTTGGCTGGTCGACCCAACACCGGTACACAGCGAGCCGCTGGAGCTCACGCGGGATTTTCGCACCATTGCGTCGCACTGGGCAGCGCGTGGCGGAGTTTTTGTGCCCGTGCATTTGAAAAGACGCGGACAGGTCAGCACCGACCAACTGGGGCTTGAAAAACACTTCGAATATCAGACAGCGGCTTCACAGAAAGTCGTCAAAAGAAAGCCGTTCCGCGAGTTCATCACTTTTGTATTCATCGTCGGAGGTAGCTTGGTGATGACCGGAGTCTTCGCATACGCTGGGGTTCTGATCATCACAAGAATACTTCAGGACCCAACAGGTCAGTCTGCTTGGCTTGTTTTCCTAACATTGGGCATTGCCGCGATTTATGCGTTCATCATTGCCGCATGGGCCGGACGAACAAACTGGTTTGCACCGGGAATGATTATTCAACTAAAGCGGCGAGTGATTCGAAGTGGATCTCACGCCCGAGTATTCACCCCGTCCGACACGCGACTTGTGCTCGGGAGGTGGATTCGAAGGCCATTGCTGACGGACGATCGGTCATTTGCAACGCTTGGTGACCGACGAACTGCGATACATCATCCCACGACGGCGCTTTTTTGGCATAGCACCTCAAACGCCCCGAATGTCGAACAGCTCCGCGAATTTTTTGGCGATGACGTTGAGATTTTCTTCGGCGCGCCAAAGAGGCGGCGCGCTTGCGAATCATCGGTTAGACCGTAGCAGAACTGTCTGACCGAAGTGATAAGTGTCGTACGGTCGGCACGCCTGTTCCACTCGCAAAACAG
>JBFWWY010000400.1:0-4028 GCA_050245935.1 Phycisphaerae bacterium
GGAATCGAGGGGGCCAGGATTCGAGGATTCAAGGATTCAAGGATTCAAGGATTCGAGGATTCGAGGATTCAAGGATTCGAGGATTCAAGGGTGTTCGTCTTCAGCGGCGATCGAACGAACGCCACTCGCTCTGTCGCGACGCTTTGCCGACAAAAAACGACAATTCTCTCGTCTCGTGAAGCCGCGCGATTCTTTCGCGCGGCTTTTCATTTCCACTGAAGGTTGATGGAACCCGCGCATTCCTCATGTGAATTGCGACAGGTTCGCCTGCGGGGTAAAGTCCCTCCTTCCTTTGGCGATACCTTGTTCAACCCGGTTCCGACGCGTGGCACGTTGTCGCCGTTCGTGTGAGCCGAATGGGAAATGAAATGAAGGCAATTGTCGCACTCCTTCTGGTGCTGCTGATGGTGCTGCACCACGACGTCTGGAACTGGAAAACGCACGAGCCGCTGATTTTCGGATTTGTGCCGATCGGGCTCGCGTGGCACATGGGGATTTCGCTCGGTGCGGGTCTGGTGTGGTTTCTCGCAGTGAAATTCTGCTGGCCGCAGGACGTCGACGATATCGAGGAATTCGTCGCGACCCGTAGTTCGGAAGGGGGGCCGCACTGATGCCTCCTGATACGCAAGCCGCCGCCGGTCTGTCGGCAGGCATGATCTCCGTATACGTCATTGCGGCTTACCTGATCGGTTTGCTCGCGATCGGCGTCATCAGCAAGCTGTTCGATCGCGGCACGGCGGCGGACTACTTCGTCGCGTCGCGCGGGATCGGGCCGGTGTTTCTCGTGCTGACAATTTTCGGCACGACGATGACAAGTTTCGCGATCATCGGCAGCAGCGGCGAGGCGTTTCGCGGCGGGATCGGCGTCTATGGGCTGATGGTGTCATGGTCCGGCATTATCCACTCGCTGTGCTTCTTCCTGGTGGGAATCAAGCTCTGGGCGCTGGGCAAGCGATACGGCTATGTCACGCAGATCGGCTTCTTCCGGGATCGTTTCGGTTCCGACAAGCTTGGGCTACTGCTGTTTCCGGCGCTCGTGGGACTGGTGATCCCGTATGTCCTGATGGGCATTATCGGCGGCGGCAGCGCAATGGAGGCGATCACAGCCGGCGCATTTCCAAAGATGTTTGCTGCCACGAAAGGCGGCGTTCCCTTTGCCTATGGCGCGGCGGCAATGTGTCTCGTGGTTCTGGTATACGTCTTTCTCGGCGGCGCTCGTGGAACGACGTGGGCAAACGCAATTCAGACGTTGATCTTCATCGTACTGGGTTTCGTCACGTTCCAGGTGATTTCGTCGAAACTTGGTGGCGTTCAGGCCGCAACCGCGGCGGTCGTCGAATACAACCCGTCGTATCTGAAAGTCGGTGCAAATGAAGCAGATCACGAGAATTACGAAGCGCACCTGGCGGCGTTTGAAGCGGGCACCAGTCCGATTAAGCCGCGCGAGCCGGAGCGAATTCCGTGGCTGACGTTCCTGACTTATGCCTTCGTTCCCCTGAGCGTTGCAATGTTTCCGCATCTGTTTCAGCACTGGCTCACGGCCAAGTCAGCCAAGACATTTCAATTGTCCGTGGTGGCACATCCGCTGCTCATGCTGATGGTCTGGTTTCCGTGCGTGCTGATCGGCGTCTGGGCAACATCGGCGTTGCTGGACGGGAAGCCGGTGATTCCGCCGGATTTTTCCGATGCGAATAAAGTGCTGCCGATCATGGTGAAAAAGCTGTCGATGCCGATCATGGGTGGATTGCTGACGGCGGGCGTGCTGGCAGCGATCATGTCAAGTCTTGACTCGCAGTTCCTGTGTATCTCCAGTATTTTTTCGAACGATATTGTGGCGCACTACATGGGCCACGACCGGGTATCTGACAGACAGCGCGTGGCGTACGGCCGCGTGTTCGTCATTCTGATTGTCATTGCAACGTATTTGCTGAGCCTGAAATGGCAGGGGCAACGAACCGTCTTTGCACTGGGCGTCTGGTGCTTCAGCGGTTTTGCGAGTCTGTCGCCACTGGTATTTGCGGCGCTGTATTGGCGGCGCGCAACCAAGGCCGGTGCGTATGCATCCGTGCTGACGGCGATCGGCGTCGGACTATATCTCTTCGCGCAATCCGATTGGGGCGCGGATCGCGACTACGCGGTCGATATCGCCGCGCTCGGGTTGAAAGGAATTACGCCGGCAGCCATCTGCACGCTCGCTTCCGCCGCGGCGATGATCATCGTGAGTTTGCTGACGCCGCCGCCGCCGAATGCGGTGGTGGATAAGTTTTTCCGGCCGATCCTGCCGAGTCTGCGCGCCGCGGCGCGGCCGGAAACGTCCACGGTCTGAATTTTTGCAGGAGTGTGATGGCCGCATTCAGGATCAATCGCAATGTAACGTTCGCAGAAACCGACATGGCCGGCGTGATGCATTTTTCCAACTACTACCGCTGGATGGAAGAAGTCGAGCATGCGCTGTGGCGGTCGCTGGGGATGAGCGTCGTGAAACGCGAAGCCGGCGAGGATGATGCGCTGAGTTGGCCGCGCGTGCGGACGAATTGCGAGTACTTCAAGCCCGCACGATTTGAAGACGCGCTGGAGCTATCGATTGCTGTTTCGGCCATCGGGCGCAAATCACTGTCGTTTCTCATCGAATTCAAACGAAATGACGAGACACTGGCACGCGGCGAATCCGTCTGTGTTTGCTGTCGAATGAAGGATGGAGTATTTCGCTCGGTCGAAATTCCCGAAGCCATCCGCGAAAAACTCTTGTCGATTGCGTCGTAAGAATAGCGGCGCTGCCGCGCAACCGCTCGCGCGAGGAGCGCTGCAAGAAAGTCTCAACTGAAATTGGAGCAATTTCATGAAGATATCGTGGCTGTGGTTTGTCGTCGCAACCATTATCTGCTGGGGCAGCTACGTGCCGGCAATTCACGCCGGGCAAATGGCGATCGGCGGAAAGTTCAAAGGAATCTGGGCATTTCTTTTTGTCGGCTTTGCGTATTTTCTGACCGGCGTTCTGCTTCCGATCGCGTATCTGTGGATGAACCGCGCCGATCTCGGCGCCTGGCCGACGTCGAGAGGTGCCGGCATTTCTCTGTTCGCGGGGATTCTGGGCGCAATCGGTGCGTTTGGCGTCATTCTCGCGTTGATGAGCGGTGGTACGCCAAAGACTGTGCCGCCGCTGGTGTTCGCCGGCGCACCGATCATGGCGACGATTGTCGCGATGGCGATGCACCCACCCACCTCCAAGGTAAATCCGCTGTTTTTCGTCGGGATTTTGCTGGCGGCAGCCGGGGCGGGCCTGGTCCTGCGGTTTAAGCCGTCGTAGTCACGGCGCACTGAACGACCTACGATCGTGCTATGAATAAGCTTCCTATCTCCAGAGATATTCGTTCGCGCACGCAGATCGAGAACGAAGCGGGCGCGATTTTGACGCAACATCGAAGGCCGCTTCGGCGCGCCGCATGCGCGAACGCGGCGCGCTTCCTCGCGTGCCTGCTGCTCCTGCCTGCGCTGCCTGTCGGTGCGCAACCGACTTCTCCCTCCGGCCACGAGGTTCGCCCATCGGCCCGGAAGTTTCCCGCCGACGAGTGGCCGATGTTTCGCGGCACACCGGCGCAAGAAGGTGTTTCGGCGGCAACGGTCGGTGACAAGCTCAGGCTGCGGTGGCAGGTCGAGCTGGGAGATGCCATTACCGCGGGCATCGTCATTGCGGATCAAGTCGTATTTGCAGCGACGGAGAACGGGCACCTTTTTGCGTTGGAGTTGACCACCGGACAAAAGCGCTGGGAATTCACGGTCGAAAATGATTTCTTTTTCGCGCCGCCGACGGTGATTGGCGACCGCGTCTACCTCGGCAGCGATAGCGGCTCGATGTTTGCGATCGCGCGAGACACCGGTAACCAGATCTGGGAATTCAAGACGACCGGTGCCATTTATTCCAGCCTGAATTATGTCGGCGAACCGGGCAAGGACTCACTCAAGCTGCTTTTCGGCTCGTATGACGGCTCTCTCTATTGCCTCAATTCGGATGGAAAACTACTGTGGTA
>JBFWWY010000401.1:0-4027 GCA_050245935.1 Phycisphaerae bacterium
CGAAAACGATGCGGATCTCCAGTCCGTGGTCGCCGCGGCGGTTGCGCGTTACCAGCCTGGACTTCTGAATTTTTTCCTGCGCCGCTGCAATGGCAACGAAGCCGTGGCAGCGGAGCTGACGCAGGAGACCTGTGCGGAGCTCTGGCGCGCCGTTCGTGCGGGAAAATATGATCCCGACCGCGCAGCGATTTCCACCTTTCTCTATGCCATCGCGAATCACCGGTGGCTGCAACATCGCCGGGTGATCGCACGACGAACCGAGTTCACACAGGAGCCTGACGCCTCCGCGCCGGACGAAGCGCCGACACCCGAAGATTGGCTGAACGTCCGAGAACTGCTGGATCATTTTCGGGCTTGTCTCCGCGGCGACGATCGACTGCACGCGCTTTCCGAGCGCGAGCAGGAAATCGTCCGCCTCTTTTCCGCTGGAGAAACGGAGCGCGCCATCGCCAAAACGCTCAAATTCGCGCCCAGCACGGTTCACGCCGTAAAAAAGAGCGCGTTTCAGAAATTGCAGAACTGCCTGCGGGAGAAAGGATATTCCCAGGAGGAAGTCGAGCGCACCCTGGAACGATGCGAATAAAGGGGTGTAATCGGTGAAAGGGACGTACCGGGGGGTGCTGACCTTGATCACCCGTGTAACGCGTCACGTGAAACAATGAAGAAGAACTCGCACATTCAGGATCGACAGATCGAAAAGCTCCTGCGGATTGTCGCGGAGATTGACGCGCTGGAGCATGGCGCTGCGTCCCTGAATGCGGCGCGCGAGGCGCCTGCCGCGGCAACACTGCCCCGCGTGATCCGTTTGCGACGCTGGCTGAGTTCCGCCATTGCGGCCGCCGCTTCGATTGTGCTATTTTCCACCACAATTGTCGAACCGACCGGCACCGCCGTGGCGACGACCGTACCGATACATGTTTCCTACGTCCCAAAAGTGGACACAACCGCGTGTTGCCGTCGCGATTGCGTCACGTCCACGCCTGCCGAGCCCTGCGCGATACTGGCGGTCTTGCATCGCTGGAGCAGCGAGTGCCAGTGTATGGTTTGGGATCTATATGACTGGGCCGGCGGTGAGACGGTCGCGCGTGTCCAGGCCGGCGAAGCCGTCGAAGTGATCGCCGACGTTCAGATGCCGCCCACGCGCGACGAAGTCGTTTTGTTCGCCGTCGCGCGCAATCGCACGGACCTCCCGGCGCGCGGACAGGAAGGCGCCTTTCTCGATTGCCTCCTCGAAACGTCTGACGAACTCGATCGCTCGGACGCGAGCTATACAAACGCCGTCAAGACCTGCCTCCCCGACTCCGTACTCGTCGTGCCCCAGCGCCTCGTCTCCCGCTAACTGGTACTCTCTGCGCCTCCGTGCGATACGTTGGTCCCGTAGTCCCGATACTGCTTCGGGATGCCCCGTCTTGCCGGGCGCCAGTTCCGTAGCGTCCGTGCATCCACTCCAGGCTGCGCCACGATTCACTCGATTATCTTCGCATCCCACATTCACCATTCACCATTCACCATTCGCCATTCGCCATTCGCCATTCGCCATTCGTCATTCAATATGACGCATCTTTCCACCCCCACTATACTGCTCCGCTTCAATGAAATTGAATCAAACGGAGTAGCTCCTTCATGGCGAAATCGTTGCAGAAACGCACCAAAAACCGCAATCGACCCGCGACCCAGGCAGACATCCGCAATCGCCTCCACGCGCTCGCGGCAAACTTTCACTGGACCTGGAATCACGACATTCAGCGCCTCTTCGCGTCGCTCGACCCGGACCAGTGGAACGCCTTCGAACGCAATCCGGTTCGTCTGCTCAAATCGCTCACGGACACACAGTTCAACGCCTTCGCCGACGATCCCGATTGTCTCGCGCATCTGGAGCGCGCTGAATCCGCGCTGCGTACCTACCTCGATTCCAAAACGTGGTATGACGCGACCGCGCGCGGCCCGCAGAAGAAACTCAAAGTCGCCTATTTCTGCGCCGAGTTCGCCATCCACGAGAGTTTCCCGCAATACTCCGGCGGTCTCGGCGTCCTCGCCGGCGATCATCTGAAAAGTGCCTCCGATCTCGGCATCCCGCTCGTCGCGGTCGGCCTGCTCTACCGCGCCGGCTATTACCGCCAGCACCTCACCCACGCCGGCGAAACTCGCGCGATTTACCCGCAATACGACTTCGCAGATTGGCCGATCCAGGACACCGGCGAATCGATCACGCTGCCGATCGGAAAAATGAAGGTCCGTGCGAAGATCTGGCGGGCACAGGTCGGCCGCGTGCCGCTCTACATGCTCGATACGGATATCCCACAGAACGCCCCCGCCGCCCGCAAAATCACCCACGCGCTCTACAGCGGCGACAACGAAATGCGCATCCAGCAGGAAATTCTGCTCGGCATCGGCGGACTCGCCGCGCTCGACGCCATGAACGAAGCGCCGACCGTGCTGCATTTGAATGAAGGCCACGCGGCCTTCGCGGCGCTGGAGCACGTCTGGCGGTTGATTCAAAAAGGCATGGGGCTGCAGACCGCCGTCCGTCGCGTCCGCCGCTCGACGGTCTTCACCACGCACACACCCGTCCCCGCGGGACACGACCGCTTTTCGCCGCAAATGATGCAAAAGTATTTTTCCGACTGGCCCGCGCGCCTCGGCGTGTCGATGGACGATCTGCTCTGGCTCGGACGCGAGAAAGCCGACGCGCCGGATGAGTCGTTCTGTATGACCGTGCTCGCGCTGCGGCTGAGCAATCACTGCAATGGCGTCTCCAAACTGCATGGCGCGGTGTCGCGCGCGATGTGGCGACATCTGTACGACACGCCCGAATCCGAGGCGAAGGTCGAAGACGTCCCCATCGGCCACGTTACGAACGGCATTCACGCGCGAACCTGGCTCGCACCGGAGGCCGACGCGCTCTACGACCGCTGGCTCAAACCCCGCTGGATCGCGGCGCGCCCCGATGAAGATTTCTGGCGAAAAAACGCGCCGAAGATTCCCCCTGTGGAATTATGGGCACTGCGTCAGACGCTGCGCGCGCGACTGATTCACTACGTGCGGGCGCACATCGCCGAGCAGCGCACCCGCCGTCACCGTCCGGCGAACGAAATCGCGCAGGCATGGACGATGTTCGACGAAAACGCGCTGACGATCGGCTTTGCGCGGCGTTTTGCGACGTACAAGCGCGCTCCGCTGATCTTTCGCGATCAGAAGCGCCTCGCCGCAATTCTCAACAATCCCCGCCGGCCGGTGCAACTGGTGTTCGCCGGGAAGGCCCACCCCGCCGACGCCGGCGGGCAGGCGTTCGCGCAGACGATTCAGCAGATGTCGCAGAAGCCCGCGTTCGCGAATCGCGTGATTTTGCTCGAAGACTACGACATGCAGACCGGCCGCATCATGACTGCGGGCTGCGACGTCTGGCTGAACAATCCCGAGCGGCCGCGCGAAGCGTCCGGCACAAGCGGCATGAAACCCCCGCTGCACGGTGGAATCAATTGCTCGATCCTCGACGGCTGGTGGCCGGAGTCATTCGACGGCTCGAACGGCTGGGCCATCGACGACGGCACGACGGAAGGCGGCGGCCCGAAAATCGACAAGCGCGACGCAACGCGCATCTACCAGCTTCTGGAATCATCCATCGTGCCGACGTTTTATCAACGCGACCGCAACGGACTCCCGCAGAAATGGATCAAAATGATGATCGCATCGATGGCAACCGTCTGCGGCGAATTCAACACGCACCGCATGCTGGCGGATTATCTGCGCGATTATTATTTTCCCGCGCAGAAATGAGGGGCGAAGGTTGCGAGGGGTCGAGGGTTCGAGGGGGCAAGGGTTCAAGGGTTCAAGGGTTCAAGGGTTCAAGGGTTGAGGGTATAGGGTATAGGTGTGAGGGTTGAGGGTTGAGGGTTGAGCTAAAATGTGGGGGACCGGCTCTCAGCCGGTCGGAATGTAGGGTGGGCCATGCCCACCAACGGCGAAGTGGGTGCCCCACCCTTTCAGGGTGGGGGACTGACGGCTTACAATTTCACGCATGCCGAGC
>JBFWWY010000402.1:0-4020 GCA_050245935.1 Phycisphaerae bacterium
TTCCGATCTACAAGATTCGCGAATCGCGTGGCGATCGGCCGGGGCAGGTTGTTGTGAGCCTTGCAAACGAAGCGGAGATTCCGAATCGCGATTTCGTGTTGCGGTATCGGCTCGGCGATGACGAGATGGGCAACGCGTTGTTGACGCACAGCGACGAGCGCGGCGATTTCTTCACGCTGATTCTGCAGCCGCCGAAGCGGATCGTGCCGGACGAGGTAGTCTCGCGCGAGCTGGTCTTTGTGCTGGATACGTCGGGGTCGATGAACGGCTTTCCGATTGACAAAGCAAAGGAAGTGATGGCGCTCGCAATCGAGCACATGCGGCCCGGGGATACGTTCAATCTGATCACGTTTGCGGGGGATACGCACATTCTGTGGGACGCGCCGAAGGCGGCAACGCCGGAGAATATCCGGGCCGCACAGCGATTCCTGGCCTCGCGACAAGGCGGCGGCGGGACGGAGATGATGAAAGCGATCAATGCCGCATTAGTGCAAACGCGAGGCAATCGCGGTGATGATGCTGTTCGCAATGATGAGATTCGCACGTTGGAAGCGTTGCGGATGTTGCCGGCGGATGGACGCGTCGTGCGCGTGTTGATCACGAACGATCAGAAGAATCTGGAAGCGGTAGGTTTGTGGACGTGGTACGAGCAGTATCGGCAGCGTGCAAATCTCGCGGCGGATAGTCGGCTGATTGCATCGGGGAAATGGACGACGGTAGAGGGGGAGCGGGCGTTCGAGATATCGCGGTTGGAAGTCGCGGATGGCGCACGCGAAACGGTTACGGCGCTCTCGTGGGATGAAATTATTAACAACGCGGAAGTGGTTAAAGGTGCACGCGAATCCAAGATTCTTCCGTATCCCGATGGCTATGAACCACCGATTCTCTTCCAAAGCAACGCGTTGCGTGAGACCGACGAAAAGGTTCGTTTATCAGGAGTGATGGCAAGTGACATTGTCGGCGTAATGGGGAAGTATATTTCGGGTGCCGGAATGACGTATCTGCTTGATCCGGGGAAGACACACGCGATCCCGCTTGCCGACAAGAAGTACGGGATTTGCACAGCGCATCCGGAAATGCACCAGCTTTCGTTTGATGCGACTGCGACGGTTGAGGGGTTTGTGCGGTCGAGCAAGTTCGGGACCTACTTTGAGGTGACAAGCTTTGCGGTTGAGCAACCGAACAACGCGATTCGCGTCGTTTGTTTCATGACCGATGGTTATGTCGGTAATGACATGGCGATTATCGATGCAGTCAAGAAAAACGCAGGGACGACGCGCGTGTTCTCGTTCGGGATCGGCAATAGCGTGAACCGATTTTTGCTTGACGAGATGGCGCGGAAAGGGCGCGGCGCGGTGGAATATGTTTCGCTGAATGCAAACGCCGATGCCGCTGTGCAGAAGTTTCACGAGCGAATCTCGGCGCCGGTGCTGACGGATGTTCAATTGAATTTCCTCGGGATGAAGGTGAGTGACGTTTATCCGCAGCAGATTCCGGATTTGTGGTCGGCACAGCCGGTGGTGGTGACTGGACGCTTCAGCGGTGAGGCGAAGGGCGGCGTTTTTCTGCGTGGGCACACCGGAGCCGGTGGGTACAAGCAGGATATCGATTTCGACAGTGATGCGAAGCATGCCGAGAACGACGCGATTGCATCGGTATGGGCGCGTGCGAAGGTCGATGATCTGATGTCGCGCGACTACGCTGCCGCGCAGCAGGGGAGTTTTCCGGACGACTTGAAGAAGCAGGTTGTCGATCTTGGGTTGGCTTACAACCTGATGACGCAGTTCACGAGTTTTGTGGCGGTGGAGGAGTTGTCCGTCACGACCGGCGGCGAGTCGGTCACGGTGCAGGTGCCCGTCGAAATGCCCGACGGCGTGAGTCATGAGGGCGTGTTTGGCGAAACGATCACGCGCGGCCGCGGGCAAATGTTCTCCCAGCGCGTTGCATCGGGGATCGCAGCGTCACCGCGCATGGAAAAATTGACGCTTCGTCGAAGCGGATCGCTCCCGCTTCCGACACCGGTATCCGGTCAACCCTCGGCTCAGAACGCCGCGAAAGAAGACCGCGCCGATATCGCATGGAAGCACGGTGATGACATTGACCGCGACGAGCGCGAGGAGCAGAAGAAAGCCGATCCGCGCGACAAACTCGCCGACGTACTCCGGGATTTGGCGAGCAAGGTCGACAGCGACGGGGATTTCTCAAGCGAAGCTGTCAACGTTCGCGATCATCGCGTTAACCTCATCGTCGTACTTTCTACGCTCGACGACGCGACGCGTGAAGAATTGAAGAAGCTCGGCTTCACGATTCAGACCGAAGCCGTCGCAACCAAGCTCGTCATCGGTTCGATCGACGTGCGGAAGCTCGACGAGCTTGCGAAACTCGCTGCGGTCGTGCGCGTGCGACCGGTGCAATCCGGGTCCAGATAGATTGACGTCTGAGTTTTCCTATCGCGCCCGGCTTCGTGCCGGGCGCTCTTCGTTGCGGAATGGAAGGAGAGACCTTGCCAAAATGTAATCATGGCTACGTTACGATTGCAGGCGTTTCTTCCCGCTTTCCGCTGAGTTGCCCTTTCAATAACTCAATGAGTCGCGCCGGCTCCAGCAGTCGCGGCGCCAGTCGCCAGTGCACCGTCTTGGCGTCCGGCATGCGCGGCGAGCCGGGACCCGCGGAGAATATCGGCTGCACCCGCTGCAGGTCGTCGATCGCGAAGATCACGTCCGGCGGTTCGAGAATGATCGAGCGGATGCCGTAGCCGCGCGCGAGGACGCGGATTTCGGCGAGATCAAGCAGGCGTTGCACGTCGTCGGGGATGGGGCCAAATGCGTCGCGCAAATCGTCACGCAACGTTTCCAGATCCGCCAGACTCGTGCAAACGGTGAGTCGGCGGTACACGTCCATGCGTTGCCGATCGGCTTTGATGTAGCTGCGCGGTACCGACCCGCTGATATGGAGGTCGAGATTGACGGGCCGCAGCGGCTCGGCGTCTTCGTTCTTCAGCCGGCGCGTCGCTTGCTCCAGAAGCTGGCAATACATTTCATAGCCGACGGCTTCGATGTTGCCGCTTTGCTCGGGACCGAGGATGTTGCCCGCGCCACGTATCTCCAAATCGCGCATGGCAATATGAAAACCCGCGCCAAGATCGCTGTAGTGCTCGATCGCTTTCAGCCGTTTCGCGGCCTGGTCGGTGACGGTGCGCTTGTCGGACAACAGCAGATAGCAATACGCGCGGTGTTTCGAACGGCCGACACGACCGCGAAGCTGGTGCAAATCTGCCAATCCGTAGCGATCCGCTTCGTTGATGAACATCGTGTTCGCAGTCGAAATATCGATGCCGGATTCGATGATCGTCGTCGCGACGAGGATGTCGGCTTCCTTTTTCATAAACGTGAGCATGACCGCTTCCAGTTCATTGCCGGACATCTGACCGTGTCCGACGACGACCCGCGCATCGGGCACGAGCGACCGCACGCGATTCGCGATCGCGTTGATGTCATGCACGCGGTTATGCACGAAATACACCTGCCCGTCGCGATTGAGTTCACGGTGAATTGCGGCGCGGACCATCTCGTCATTCCAGTTGCGCACCTGCGTCACGATTGCGCGGCGATCCAGCGGCGGCGTCGAAAGGGAGGAGATGTCGCGAATGCCGAGCATCGACATGTGCAGGGTGCGCGGGATCGGCGTTGCCGACAACGTCAGCACATCGACCGTCGCCCGCAGCTTTTTGAGCTTCTCCTTCGCGGTGACGCCGAAGCGTTGTTCTTCGTCGATGATGACCAGCCCGAGGTCGGCGAATTTCACGTCTTTCGACAGCAGGCGATGCGTGCCGATCAGCACGTCAACTTCGCCGCGTTTGGTGGCCTCGACAATCTTCGTCTGCTCTTTCTTCGTGCGAAATCGCGAGAGTCCCTCGACGCGAAACGGATAATCCGCCATCCGATCGGAGAAAGTCTGATAGTGCTGCTCGGCGAGGACGGTGGTAGGAACCAGCACCGCGACTTGCTTTCCATATTCGAT
>JBFWWY010000403.1:0-4018 GCA_050245935.1 Phycisphaerae bacterium
TGCGGCGATTGACGTGACGACCTCGGACGAAAGAATCCGCACGCCGTTGCCATTGATCTGAAACTTCGCGTCGGCGGTGTCGGTGGCGACGCCTTTGGGCAGCAGGCGCGTTTTTTCGATCAGCACGAGCAAGTCGGCGATGACGGGCAATTTGACGAGATGCCCTTGTCGTACCTGCAGGCTGCCTTCGCCGTTGAGCGACTGCGGCACCTGACCCCAGGCACCCTGCACACGGCCGGACGAGGAAAATTTACCCGCCATCGGGATCGCGCTTTGCTTCGCGACCTTCAGCGCTTCCTCGAGTTTGACATCCGTAATGGTCCACTGGCCGCTGAAGTTCTTCGCGCCGGACGACTGGCCTTCCACCTTCGCGTTGATGCTGCCGTCGAGCGTCTGCCCGCGGATATCGGCGTTGAGGCGACCGTTTTGCGAACGTCCCTGCGCATCGAGCGCCGCGATCGGCAGCACATAATCGCCGACCGGGATCATTGCCTTGCGAAGCGTCAGGTTGACCGATGCATTCGCAATCTGTTGCGAGGAGAAGTCGCCGTTGGCGGAGATGTCGAGTTCGCCTTCCATGCGTGAAAAATCCGGCGCGCTGTCCTGTTGGATCTTCGCAAGCTGCATCGCTTCCGCGATAAACGGCCGCGCGCGCTCCAGGTTCATGCGAATGCGGCTCTTGTCGAGTCGCATGCGACTGTTGCGGGCATCGACGAAACCGTTCATTTCGATGCCGATCCCGTTGCTGCCGAGATTCGCATTGAAGTCGTAGGTGTCGGGTTGCTGCGCGGTTCGAACCGTTCCTTCCACCGACAGTTTCGTAAAGTCGCGATCCTTGGAGGACTTGACTGCAACGCGGCACCCTTCAAAGGTCGCCTGTCGAACAGTGAACGGCGACGGGGGGGCGGCGGGTTGCGGACTGGACGGACGACGGGGTGCGGGGGCCGGCTGCGCTGCGCCGGCGGGATTCGCGAGCTTCGTCCAGCCGACGTAGGAATCCGGACCGTTTGCGATCAGCAGAATATCCGCGTTTCGTACCTGGACATTCTCGATCGTCGCGGCGGGGGATGCGAGGTCGAAAGTTGAAATGTTCGCCTTGGTGCCGGCGACCGAGAAAAAGCGGTTGCGCTCACTGGTGAGAACGACGTCGTCGGCCTCGATCGTCGCGGGCCCCTTTGGAAGCGAAGCCTGGAGCGCGAGACGTTTCGTTGTACCGGCAAACGCGTCTGTCGCGAAGTTTGCGTCAGCGACGTTGAGCTTGAGATTTCCGCGCGTGTTGAGTGGGGTATCGAGCGGTATCTCGCCCGCGAATTCTCCAGAGATCGCCCCGCTCGGCTTATATTTCTGCAAATCAGAGGTGGATAGGCCGTTCATGCCGAACTGCTGCGCCGCATCCGCGATGGCATCAACCAAGGGCCATACGGCGTCGATATTGATCGACAGTTTGCTGTCACGCACCTGCAGTCGGTTCGCACTTTGTTCCAGCACGCCGCGCGCGGAGAGATTCATGCCGGTCGCCTCCAAGTCGGCAGCGAAGTCATACGCGGATTGGTCCTGCTGCGGCTTGATGGTCGTATTCCATTTCACCACCAGCGGGTCGGCCGACGAACTCTCGCGGAATTCGATCAGACCGTTGGTCAGCGCCGCCTCGTCGAACGTGATTTTCGGCATGGGCTGCTGCGCTTCCGTTGCGGGTTGCGACGTCGCGGGTTTCTTTCCAGTGCTGACGAAATCCGCCAATTCGCTCCAGCCGATGATTCGATTCTCGTCGGCGCGAACGAGGCGAATCTCAGGACCGTCGACATTTACTTTGTCAAAATGAAACTCGTCGTTCGCGTCGTTGCCCAACTTGTCCAACGCAATATCGATTGCCTGGAGCGCGAGGAATTTCACTTCATCCTGCGAGAGGGCAAGATTTGCCAGATTCATCGTCAACGGGCCGGCGGGATAATCCCCGACGATCTTGAGCTCGCCGAGCGTGCCGCGGAAGCCGAAGAGGTCGAGACCGAGGCCCGCCATGCGGACATCCGCAGAAACGCTTGAATCTTGCGGCGACTGCAGCGGAATTTCGCCGCTTACGTTCGCGTGCAGCGTGCCGTCAATCTCATATTTTCGCAGCATTTCCTGCACGTTCGGCGGCAAGGACTGCAGCGTGTCTTCTTCGAGCTGAATGTCGGCGGTAAGCGGCGCCAACTCCAGCAGGCTTGTATCGAGGTTAATTTTCCCCTTGAGTTTCACGTCGATGAGGGGCTTCCGCTGCAGAACGAAGTCGAGGATGTGCGCATTCGATTCGTTGTCCGCGGGCGGCGTATCGAGCGAAAAGGTAATGTCAGTCAATACCATCTTGTCATCGCCGAGGCGAGGATCGTCGAAGGTGATTTTGGCGTCTGTAACAGATAGGTGTCGCAGTTCGAAGACCTCGCTGAGCTTGCGATCATCGGGAACGGTTTCCGGCTCCGTTACCGCTTGCTGCTTGACGAAGTTGCCCCAGCCGACGAGCGCGCCGTCGCGCGCGATGAAATTCAGATCAGGTGCTTTGATTTCAATACGCGCGATCTTGATGGGTTTGCCGCGACTGGGGGTTTCAGCAAGTTCCAGCAATATCTGCTGCAACGCCACCATCGGGGTGCCTTCGTCGGCAACGATATTCAGATCGTCAATCACGACGGTCCGCGGTGCCTGATAATCAATCGCATCAAACGTGATTTTCGGCGTGATGTACGCCTCGAGGATGCCGACAACCTGACGCGCGACCCACTGTTCGAGCTCAGAAGATCCAGCGGCGCCGATGTATCGATAAAGCCAGAACGCCGAGCCTGCACCCACGGCGATGAGAACCAAGAATGCGATACCGAGTTTTTTCATCATCCCCTCAATCACCGTTCTCAAAGGCGGCGGAATTCACGAGTGTAGCCGCGCGCGATCGCGTGCCGCATCAGAACGTGATTATAGGGGGAGCGGTGGGAATGGTGCTGAGAATTGAAAGCAGCGGGGAATCCTGCGTTTGAATCTGGAACCTGGCGGTTCATGCCTGCGCAGTGGTGACTCGCTCTGGCGCTCAAGCAAGTTCTCACGACTCCACTTGGCTGATTTTTTGCGCTTGATGTCGCGTTCGCGTTGCATGGCGGCGGCGCGGGTGGGGTGCGCTTCGGACCAGACGAGCGTCCATGGACCATTTTTGTGAGTGTATTTGGTACCGATTTTTTCATCGGCATTGTGCTCAGCCAGTCTGCGATCCAAATTGTCGGTGTGGCCGATGTAATACTTGCCGTAGGGATTTTGGAGGATGTACGCGTGAAATGTGATCTGTGGATCAGACAAAACTCCCCGACCAGGGCTCGAACCTGGAACCTAGCGGTTAATCCCGACGCAGTCGGGACTCGCTCTGGCGCTCAAGCAAATTCTCACGAATCCACTTGGCTGATTTTTTGCGCTTGATGTCGCGCTCGCGCTGCATGGCGGCGGCGCGGGTGGGGTGCACTTCGGACCAGACGAGTGTCCACGGACCATTTTTGTGGGTGTATTTGGTACCGATTTTTTCATCGGCATTGTGCTCAGCCAGTCTGCGATCCAAATTGTCGGTGTGGCCGATGTAGAAGGTGCCGTGGGGATTTTCGAGGATGTACGCGTGAAATGGAGTGGGCGACTCAGTCAAACTCCCCGACCAGGGCTCGAACCTGGAACCTAGCGGTTAACAGCCGCTCGCTCTACCATTGAGCTATCGGGGACTATTGGTTTTTCGAGCATTTCTGCTCACAGCCGACGCTCAGCGGTTAATCCCGACTGTCGTCGGGACTCGCTCTACCATTGAGCTATCGGGGACTATTGGTTTTTCGAGCATTTCTGCTCACAGCCGACGCTCAGCGGTTAATCCCGACTGTCGTCGGGACTCGCTCTACCATTGAGCTATCGGGGACTATTCGGTTTTTCGAGCATTTCTGCTCACAGCCGACGCTCAGCGGTTAATCCCGACTGTCGTCGGGACTCGCTCTACCATTGAGCTATCGGGGACTATTCG
>JBFWWY010000404.1:0-4015 GCA_050245935.1 Phycisphaerae bacterium
ACGCTCTTGTTGAATGCTTTCGCCACCAGTTGATGCGACAGAAGCAGTTGCTGCCCTGAACCCAGAGCGGCTTCACTACCATCTCGCCGTCGACAAATGGAAAGCACTCGTTCGCCAGAACGCGCAGCTTTTCCGATTCCGTCAGCAGCCAAGCCCATGCACCGTTGTCGAGTTCCTCATTCAGTGCGACCACGGAGCACCTCCTTTCATTGAGTAGAGGCATTTGCTCTGTCATGTCGTACAGAGCATCTCCATTATTCATGTAAGACGCATGAAGCGCGTCTTAGGTTCTTGTGAAGCAGCAAAATCACCTACGAAATTCCCGCTTTGTAACCATATTTTTCGTGCGGCATCAAAGCGGCAGATTCACAAATTTCGCAGGTCGCAAATCCTCGCGCGCCGTTTGGCAACGCTTTCAACTCGCGCCTATCATGCCCCGCAATGTCCAAGCACGCGCCCGTTGTTTCTTCCGCGATCCGGATCGGCCTCTGCACGCTGCTTTCCCGCATCACGGGCTTCGTCAGAGATATTCTCGTCATTCAGACCCTGGGTGTTGCGTGGATTTCTGACGCTTGGACCTTCGCATTCCAAATTCCCAATCTTTTTCGAAGGCTCTTCGGCGAAGGCGCCTTAGCGGCGGTGTTCGTGCCGGAGTTCTCCAAACTCCTCGAACGCGACGAAAACGAAAGCGCCTGGCGACTGTTCGCCCGCACGCTCGCGCTGCTGACAATTGTGTTAATCCTCGTCGTGATTCTGATTGAGCTGATTCTCCTCGCGATCTGGATGTTCGCGCCCGGCGATCCCGGTGCCCAGCAGGAAGCCCGCGCCCTCGCGCTCTCGCTTACCGGACTCATGCTCCCGTTCATGATCACCATCTGCATCGTCGCGCTCTTCTCCAGCATCCTGAACAGTCTCGGCAGCTTTGTCCCGCCCGCCGTGACGCCGGTCATCCTCAATCTTGCGATGATCATCGCGCTCGTCGCAATTGCACCACACTTCGCCGACGTCGCACGCGAAAAGGTCTACATTCTCGGTGCCAGCGTCCTCGTCGCCGGCGTCATTCAGATCTTGTTTCTGCTGCCGGTGCTCCGCCGCCGGCAAGTGCCGCTGCGCTGGGAGCTCGACACCCGCGACCCCCATGTCCGCCGCATGCTCGGCAATCTCGGCCCCGTCATCTTCGGCCAAGGCGTGCTGATCATCGGCGCCTACGTCGACTCGCAAATCTGCCTGCTCTTCACGCGACTCAAGGAGGCGCCTGATACCGCCAACTGGTTCGGCTGGACCTTCCGCTACCCGCTCGAAGAAGGCGCGAACGCATTGCTCTACATCGCGCAGCGGCTCTACCAGTTTCCGCTCGGTGTTGCCGCGATTTCCATCGGTGTCGCGGCCTTACCCGCCATGACGCGCCTCATCGCGCGCGAAGACCACAAAGGCTGGGCCGACGAGCTGCGCCGCTCGCTCCGCCTTTCGTTCTTCGTCGGCGCACTGTCGAGCGCCATGCTGATCACGCTTGGCGAAAGCTTCCTTCGCCTGCTCTTTGAATATAAGAAATTCAACGCGGCCGACACCGCGCGGGCTACGCCGCTTGTCGTTGCATTCGGTTGGGGAATGTGGGCGTTCTGTGTGCAGCAGATCGTCGTGCGCGGTTTCTACAGTCGCGGCGACATCCGAACGCCGGTGATTATGAACCTGTTTTTCGTTCCGCTGAACCTCGCGATCAGCTTCTTTCTGATCTGGCAGCCTGCGATCCGCGTCACTGCCTTCGGCATCAGCAGCGCCTTCACCGCCTCGCTCGGCGTCATCGTCGGTCTGTTGCTGTTGCAACGCCGCGCGAACACGCGCGTCTTTACCCCCGCGTTTCTGTTCGCCGCTGCGAAAATTACGCTGGCCGCTGCACTCGCGGGAATCGTCATCATCGCTACCCGCAATCCGCTCGACGCCATCGGCGCGAATCTGCACGCGACGCCGCTCATTACCCGCAGCATCGAATCCTTTGGCGGCATGATGATCGGTGTCGCGGTCTTCCTCCTCGCCTGCTGGCTTTTCCGCCTCCCCGAACCCGGCCTCATTCTCCGCCGCTTCCGCCGGTAGCGTCCGTGCCCCCGTGCCGGACGTTCCTCTTGTAGCGTCCGCGCCTCCGTGCCGGACGTTTCTCTTGTAGCGTCCGCGCCCCCGTGCCGGACGTTCCTCTTGTAGCGTCCGTGCCTCCGTGCCGGACGTAGTCACCTATGCGTCCAACGAAACGGGAAACCGAGGCTCCCGCCGAGCATCAAGCCGCAAGCGCTAGCGCCAGGCGGCAGTGACAACATGGATTCTGAAGATGTTCAATTTGTGAGAAGCGGATCAGAGCCGCGCCCGTAAGGAAGCGCAGGGAACCATCGTCGCAAGACAGCGCAAATCGAAGCGCGCAAACATCATCGCACTCCACCTTTTCACGTTTTCACCTTCTCGCTTTCTCACCCCTTCCGTACCGGCAACCCCATCCGCTTCAGCGCTTCTCGCTCCACCCGCACCCGCACAGCCTTAAACGCCGGCGTCTTCGATTCACGATCCACGTCGCGCGGCACCAGCACGTTCGCCTCCGGATAATACATCGCGACATTGCCGCGATTGATCGCAAACGCCCGCACGCGAATCTCCTGCATCGCCCCCGTTTCGCTCCGTACGGACACCAGATCGTCTTCCGCAAACCCGCGCACCTTCATATCCGCAGCGTTCATGAGAATCACGTCGCGCCGATCGATCCCGCGATACCAGTCGTGTTCTTCATATACCACCGTGTTGAACTGCCCCTCACTGCGAAACGTCATCAGCGTGAAGGCATCCGTGTCCCGCTCCAGTTTCGGCAACGCGACGGGAATAATCTGCGCGCGTCCGCTCGCCGTCTTGAACACCGGCGTATGAAACGTCCGCCCGCCGATCTGGAACTCCTGCTTCGTTTCGTCGATCTTCCCGATCGCCTCATACCCCGGAATGACCTTCGCGATCGCTTCGCGCACCCGCCGGGTCTCCTGCATCGAGCGCCAGTCCAGCGGCCCGTCGTCGCCGAGCACGTTCCGCGCAATCGTCGCAATCACCTCGACCTCGCTGCGCGGCCCCGCGTGCCGCGCCGGTCCTCCGTCACTGAGCCGCACAAAATTGAACATCGATTCCTGCGTCGTCGCCTGCGGCTCTTCATCCCGCGCCAGCATCGGCAGAATCAGCGTCTCCTTCGCGCGGCCGTGTGCATGGCCCGTGTTCAGCGTCGTGCTCAGATAACAGGCAAAGTCGAGTTTCCCGAACGCCTCTCGCGTCGCGTCCGCATGCGGATTCGAGCCGAACAGGTTCCCGCCGAGGCACCACGCATTGCGGATCGTTCCTGCCTCCATCGCGTGGATGCACTGCATCGTGTCCATGCCCACCGTCGCCGGCGGCGTAATGCCGTAGTGTGTCTTCAATCGCTCGAGAATCGCGTCCTTCAGCGCCGGCGTCACCCCGACCGAGCCGATGCCCTGCACGTTGCTGTGCCCGCGAATCGGCATCATCCCCGCGCCGGGCTTGCCGACCATGCCCCGCAGCAGCGCGAGATTGCAGATTGCGCGTACGTTGTCGCAGCCGTGCTCGTGATGCGTGATGCCCATCGTCCACGAGAAAATCGTCGCGTTCGACCGTGCATAGGCCCGCGCGATGTGTTCGATATCCGTGCGCGACATGCCGCAGCCGCGCTCGATCGCGCTCCACTCCAGCGCCGTGAGCTGATCCAGCAATGCGTCACTTTCGTCCGTATGCAGCGCCAGAAACGCACGATCGTGCGCTCCAATTTCCACAATCGCTTTCGCCACACCGTTCAGAAACGCGATGTCGCTGCCGATGTTGATCTGTGCGTAGTGCGTCGCGACTTTTGTGCCGAACAGCAGACTCCGCGGATCGCTCGGCACGCGAAATTCGACCAGCCCCGGCTCCACCAGCGGATTCACGATGATTACGCGCCCGCCGCGCCGTCGCAGCTTCATCAGCGAAGTCAGCAAGAGATCGG
>JBFWWY010000405.1:0-4007 GCA_050245935.1 Phycisphaerae bacterium
GGGAAGGCTTCTGGAAAACGCGCCAGCAAATCACCGCGACGCGACTCAAAACTGTCGATGGCAAGAAGCCGTAGTTCCGACCGGTCTAGAGACTTGCGCTTTTCGACGGCCAGTGCGATCCCGCAGGTGATCGTGTGGGTCTGATCGTTACTTTGACTTGGAAAAACGATCCGGATAGTCGCGGTACAGCGCGGTGCGCAGGTCCTTCACGGACGAATACACCGGCTGATGCAGCGCTTCGATATCGGGATCAGGTTTGGCCATCGGTTCAAAGACCCGGTCAAGCTGGGTGAGATCGAACACTTCAATTACCACGTGAAACTCGCCGAGCTCCGATGGGCCGAAGCCGAGCTTGCGGCGGGTAAATTTCCAGCCGGCAATCAGGTCGCGCTCGCGCAGCCCCGCCAGAAACCGTTCGATGCGCGGACTAAGTTCGCTGTCTTTGACATGGTCTGCGCGATTAAACCAAAGATGGTAATAGTTCATGCTTCAATTCTCGCGCGGCCCGGCGTGTGGGTCAATGAGGGAATGACGAATGTCGAATGAATGTCGAATGACGAATGACGAAGAGGGAACCCAATCAGAGCCGGGCCGTCCCGGCCCGACGATTTCAAGGTCCCGGTCCGATGTTGCGGGCCGAGACCCCGGAATCATTGGGACACGCAGCCCTGCGGTGATCGCATTCTCGGACGCAAATCGATGCAAATCCCGTCGCACTTTGTGCGGAGATGTCAGGATTGTCGGCTCCGCGCCGTTCGTCGCTATAATCGCGATCTGAGGCGAAACCGGCCCCCCGCAGGCGCGGCACCGCGCTGCCGGCCGGGCGATGAATCAGAACCAAGGATCGTCCATGCTCCATGCTCTTTTGCTCTCGTTGCTGCTGCAAGCTGCGCCCGAGTTTTCGGCGAAACTCCACGCCGATCGAACCGCCGTCGCACCGGGTGAAACCTTCGCCGTCGTCGCGGAGATTACCGTCGGCGACAAATGGCACGTTTATCACCCGCTGCTGCTAGACACCGGGCTCGCAACAAAGATCAAGGCCACCTTGCCCGACGGCGTCACGCTCGGCCCGTGGCAGTTCCCCGAACCGCGTCTCGGCGAAGCCGCCGGAATCGAATATCTCGCGCTGAAAAGCACATTCGCGGTGATCGCCGACGCGAAAGTCTCAGAAACCTTCACCGGCGACAACGTTCAAATCGATGCCGAAATCACTGCATTGGCGTGCATCGAACAATGCGTGCGTGTCAGCACCGAAGCGAGCCTCAAAATCCCAGTCGGCCGCGACGGCGCGCCAGCGAACGAAGACCTCTTCAAGAAAGCGCGCCGCAAACTTCCGCAGCCGCTCGCGAAGGCGGAGTATCTCGAAAAAAGCGAAGCATTGGTCAGCCACGACCAGATTCCGGTCGGGGGCAGCGGCGAAATCGTGCTGAAGCTGCAGGTGCGCGAGAACCACCATATTCAGGATCGCAATCCGCTCAGCGAAGACTTTATCGCATCGCGACTCTGGATCGAGAAAGGGGCGGGCGTTTCGATCGACGAAGCCAAACAGCTTTGGCCGGACCCGCATGTGAAGGAAATTCAATTTCTCGGCAAAGTGCGCGAGCAAAGCGGTACAGTGATGATCCGCGCGCCCTTCACAATCGACGAAGAGGATGCAACGCCTGGCAAAGTCGCGTTGCAACTTCTGCTTCAGTATCAGGCGTGCAAGGACGACGGCGAATGCTATATGCCGATGATGGCGACCGAGACGGTTTCCTTTGAAATTGTTTCCCAGAATAGTCCCGCGGTCGCGAACGCCGCATACGAAAAGCTCGACCTGAGCGGAGAGAAAAAGCAAACAACCGCACCACCGCAATCGCAGCCGCTGTATGCGATCTATTTCTTCGCATTTCTCGGCGGCCTGATTCTTAACATCATGCCGTGCGTTTTGCCGGTCATTTCGCTCAAAGTGTTCAGCTTTGTGAATCAGGCGCATGAATCGCGCGGGCGCGTTTTCGCGCTCGGACTTGCGTTCGCCGCCGGTGTACTGATCAGCTTTTTGCCGATCGCGATTCTCGTAGCGCGCTCCGGCGAAAGCTGGGGAACGCTGCTGCAGACACCCGCGATTGTCATCACGCTGATCGCAGCGGTATTTGCGTTCGGCCTCAGCCTGCTCGGCGTATTTGAGTTTCAATTGCCCGGCCGCGTGCAGAACGTGGCGGGCAATGCCAGCACGCGCGAAGGCTTCGGCGGCGCGTTTCTCAACGGTGTCTTTGCAACGGCGCTGGCGACGCCGTGCGTGGGACCGTTTCTCGGCGGCGCGCTGGGTGCGCTGACGACCGTGCCGCCTTTGCAGGCGGGGATCGGCATCATGTTCGTGGGTCTGGGCCTTGCGTTTCCGTATCTGCTGCTTACCGCGTTTCCCGGCTGGATGAAGTTCATGCCGAAGCCGGGCGTCTGGATGGAGACGTTCAAGCAATTCACCGGGTTGATCATGATGGTGGTTGTGGTCTGGCTTCTGTGGATACTCTTTTATCTCGTGGAGCCGTCGCACTTTTTCGCGGTGATGCTGTTCCTGGTGTTTGTCGCGGCTGCGTGCTGGGTCATCGGCCGCGCGGGTCTTACCGCTTCGTGGGCAAAGACGCTGCAGGCCTGGCTGGTGGCGGTCTGGTTCCTGCTTTGCGGCTGGTACGGAAGCAAATGGTGGTTCGCGCCATCGAAATACGAGCATCAGTGGGTGAATTGGGAAGCGGGGCTGCCCGAGAAACTCGCGAACGAAGGCTTCACGGTGTACGTCGATTACACCGCGAAATGGTGCACGACCTGCCAGGTGAACAAAGGCGCGGTGTTGAACACCAAGGTCATCCACGAATTGTTTGCCGAAAACAACGTCGTGCCGATGCTTGCGGATTTCACGAATTTCGATGACGAGATTCAGAAGAGTCTGCAATCCTACGAGCGCAACGGGGTACCGTTGAACATTATCGTGCCGGCAGGAAAGCCGAACGAAGTGATCGTCATGCCGGAAGTTCTGACGACCGCCCGCGTCCAGGAGGCACTGGAAAAAGCCGGGAAGTCGACAACGGAAGCAAAATGGCAGGATGCGAACATCGCGAAGAATTTAGAGATCGCATCTCGTTCGGAGCGGTAGTAAGCCGGTGTTTCACCGGACGCGGCCCCCTGCTTTTCGCTTCAACAGCATGTCGTTTCGCGCCCCTCGCGCGTTGTGGTGTCTTTCAACTCAGTCCGTATTCAGGCCGCATTCAGACGGGAAACCGATGATCTTCATTGGTTGGGAAGCGGATACCCCTTTCCGCTTCGCGAATTGTGAATGAAGGAGATGAACAGTGAAAATCGGTTCCCTCAAAGAACTGCTGGCACACGAGCTCGCGGACCTTTACAGCGCGGAGAATCAGCTCGTGGAAGCGTTACCCAAAATGGTCGAGGCGACCAAAAACGCAGAGTTGAAGGATGCGTTTGAAGTCCACTTTGATGAGACGATTCAGCATGTGGCGCGATTGGAGAAGGTGTTCGAGATTCTCGATATCAGTCCGCACGGCCATAAGTGCAAGGGCATGGAAGGGCTGCTGAAGGAAGGCAAAGAGCTACTCAAGGCAGATATTGAGGATCATGTGCTGGACGCGGCACTCATCGGGGCGGCACAACGTGTCGAGCATTATGAAATCGCGGGATACGGCGTGGCGCGGACGTTCGCGGAGCGGCTAGGCAACTCGGCAGCAGCGAGCATTCTGCAGTCGACGCTGGACGAGGAGGGCGCGACGAACAAGAAATTGACGAGCATTGCGCAACGCGTCAACGTGGAGGCCCAGAAAATTACGACATAAGCCGCCCAGAAACGGTACAATGAAATAAGTCGGTCGTCCCGCAATCAACAGACATGTATCGACCAAGTCAACGTGTCGATTACCTTGAAGAATGGCGGGACGCCGATTTTTTGTTTGGGGAGAGTGGAGGAGTGAAAAAGTGGTGAATTGATGTATTGCTCGAAATAGGTCACGCCCATACCC
>JBFWWY010000406.1:0-4005 GCA_050245935.1 Phycisphaerae bacterium
GACCGCCCCGTCATCATTCATGCGCGCGACGCCGCAGCTCGCACGAGCGACATCCTGCTCGACTACCCGGACCTGCGCGACCGCGTCGTCTTTCACTGCTTCTCAAAAGGTCCGCACATCGCGGAGCGGATCCTGGATGCGGGTTTTTGGCTCTCATTTACCGGCGTGGTGACCTTCAAAAATGCCGATGAAATACGAGATTCAGCAAAGCTCTGTCCGGCGGACCGGATCATGATTGAGACGGACGCACCGTTCATGACACCGGAGCCGCGACGAAACGTTCGCCCCAACGAACCGGCATTTGTTGCGCTGACCGCCGAATTTCTCGCAAACCTGCGGGGCACGAGCGTCGTAGCATTTGCAGCGCAATCGACAAAGAACGCCGAGCGCTTTTTCGGTATCGCGGAGGTTGATTAGATGAAAAATTGTTTGGTAACCGGTGGTGCGGGATTCGTGGGCGGGCACGTGGTGCGCGGTCTCCTGCAACGGGGACAGAATGTCCGCGTGCTGGACAATCTCAGTACCGGCAAGGCGCAGAACCTCGACGATGTTCGATCGGATATTGAGTTTATCGCGGGAGACATCTGTGATCCCCAGACATGCGCGGACGCCATGAAAGGCATTGATACGGTGTTTCATCTCGCGGCGCGTGCGAGCGTGCCGCGCAGCATTGAGTTTCCCGTCGAAACCAACCAGGCAAATGTCACAGGCACAATCAATCTGCTTTTGGCGGCGCGCGATGAAGGCTGCTCGAGGTTTGTTTATTCAGCGAGCAGCAGTGCCTACGGCGACACGCCGACCCTGCCGAAAATCGAGACGATGACACCGAACCCGCTGAGCCCGTATGCCGTCAGCAAGCTCGCGGCGGAGCATTATTGTCATGCGTTTGCCAATGTGTACGGCATGCAGACGATTTCGCTTCGCTACTTCAATGTCTTCGGACCGCGACAGGACCCGAACAGTGCCTATGCCGCCGTCATTCCGGCATTCGTCACCCGCATGGTGCGTGGCGAGCAGCCGGTCATTTACGGAGACGGCGAGCAAACGCGCGATTTTTGTTTTGTTGATAATGTTGTGGCAGCCAATCTGCAGGCGGCAACAACAGAGGGAGTGAGCGGCGAAGTCGTCAACATCGGCTGCGGCGAGCGCACGTCCCTCAATTCCATCGTCCATGAAATTAACCGTCATCTCGGTACACGCCTCGCTCCCATGTATCAGCCGGGGCGTCCGGGTGACGTGCGCGACAGTCTTGCCTCCATCGACGCCGCGAAACGGATCATCGGCTATACGCCTCAAGTGTTTTTCGCCGAAGGTCTGGAGCGCTCCATCGCCTGGTATCGCGAGCATGCGGAGAAGGCCGAAGCAACGAGCGCGCGATGATGTGAACATCCCGACGATCTCGCCGGAGTGCCGAGATTGGTGGCGTACTCATCAGATTGTGAGAACCGCACTTTCTGGTGAACGAATCGCAATTGCACGGCCTTCTGATTCGATACCTGAATTTCGAAAGCCGTTTCATTCATTCCGAAGATACGTACGAACACCCATTGCGCCGTACCTGCACATCACCTCGTGTTCGCGGGACTGTGTTTCCGTCGCGATCTGTTTTTCGGTGAGCGGACCGCCGAGCAATACGACTTGATCTCCGATGCGATCGTTGTGGTGCAGCGTGACGAATGCTGTGTTCATACCGACTTCAACAATTCGCTGTGCGCGGCCGTTCACATGCGCCGATGCGGCGCGAAGCCCGTGTGAATACCCCACGGGAATCACACCGAAAGATTCGGCATGAAACTGTGTATATCCCGCAGGACGGCCGTTGCGCCGCGCGACAATGAGCGGGACTGTTACCCGGAGCGCGCCCCGGTACAGGGCAACGCCGGGACGAACCCCATCCAGCCAGGCGGCGGGCTGATCCAGCAACGATGAACATGCGCCGTGACAGCGGACGCGCGCCGACGCCGTGGCGTTGCGCAGCGCGATGCAAGCATCGACATTGGCAGCGTGCGTCCAGACATCGACGACATTGCCGGCGTTCAACAGCCGCCGCAACGTGTCGAGTTCGCAGCCGAATCGATTCATCCCGGTGTCGAAATTCACGGCGTGCGGAATGCCGGCAAATCGCGCGGCTTCGTCGACGGTCGCAATGCTGGGGCGCACGCGGAGCGCCGCGTACTCCTCGGGCGCATTCGCTGCCGGGCCGAGACACAAACCCGGGCGACGGACATCGCGCGCTTCCTCTACGGTGAAATAACAAAAATCTTCGACCAGGTCCGCCAGGACATTCGAGATTTCCCGCGCCCCGAGGCCGTATGCATCCGCCTTGATGACGGCGCGCAGCGGAACACCCGTAGCGCGTCGTATTTGTTCGGCGTTTTCGCGCACGCGCGCAAGATCAACTTGAACGGATACCTGCAACGCCTGCATGTGAGATCAACTCCCTGATGATGTTCGCGGCGCGAGTGATTGTGCGACGCCTCCGGCGTAGTATACGCGAGATGAAGCGATGCGATCTGCACTACACGCTCCCGGACGAACGGATCGCCACACGACCGGCGAAACCCCGCGACGGCGCCAGGCTGATGGTGCTGCATCGCATTACCGGCGAACGAAAACATCGAACGTTCGCGGAATTGCCGGATGAACTCTTGCCCGGCGACCTCCTCGTCTTCAACGATACACGCGTCATTCCGGCACGCTTCCATTGCCGTCGCGAAACGGGAGGAAGGATGGAGGGGCTCTTTCTTCGCGAAACGGACGACGGCTGGATCGTGTTGCTGAAAGGAGGACGACGACTCCGCGTCGGTGAGGTGCTGCGCCTGGAAAACGCCGGCGGCGCTGAAGAAGATAGCGCGTCACTTGCCCCCGGCGCGCGGGGCATCGATTCGACAGCGACCGCGGAAAGCCATGAGTTCCCTGGGTTGCTTCAGGTCGTCGCGCGGAGAGACCGCGGCCAATGGCTGTTGCGGCCGCACAAACATCTCGCAGCCATGGATCTGTTGAGCCGATTTGGCGTCCCGCCCCTCCCTCCGTATATCCGCGCACGCCGCGCAGAGACAGAAGTTCACGAAACGAATTCGCAAGACCCGTCTGCCTATCAGACGGTTTATGCAGCCAGGCCCGGCGCAGTGGCCGCGCCGACGGCGGGGCTGCATTTTACGCCGCGGTTGCTGGAAGCCATCGCCGCGCGCGGTGCCGGACAGTGTTTCGTCACGCTGCACGTTGGTCTCGGGACGTTTTCGCCGATCGAAGTCGACGATCTGGCGGAACATGTGATGCACGAAGAGTGGTATGAAGTGAACGCGACCGCTCAGCGACAGATTGCCAAGGCGCGCGATCGCGGCGGGCGCATCATTGCGGTGGGCACCACGTCGTGTCGCGTGCTGGAATCATTGGCGCGGCGAGAAATCGACCGCGACCTCGTTTGCCACGGGGACGCAGAGATGATTTCAGGCTGGACAAATCTCTTCCTGTACCCGCCGGCAAGCTTCCTGCTCACGGATGGGTTGATCACAAATTTTCACCTGCCCGAAAGCACGCTCCTCGCGATGGTGATGGCATTTGCCGGCGTCGAAAACGTGCGAGGGGCCTATCAAGCGGCGATCGAAGCGGACTACCGGTTCTACAGCTATGGGGATGGCATGCTGATTGTGTAGATGAGACCGGTTCCGCGAGGTCGCGTCGCGCAGATATAGGGTTTGTTATTCGGAGGCTGATTTCTCGGCTGGCGCTTCTCGTTTATTTCAACCTACCCAAACGATACGATGTTGCGATGCGACTTCATTGTCCGGATTGCGGTGAGTTGGTTCATGGTGCGGACGTTCATCTCGCGAA
Organism: Phycisphaerae bacterium; assembly: GCA_050245935.1. Taxonomy (GTDB): domain Bacteria; phylum Planctomycetota; class Phycisphaerae; order UBA1845; family Fen-1342; genus JALHOX01. The sequence goes on from JBFWWY010000406.1 coordinate 3,835, forward strand.
CGAAACCGCAAAATGTCGCATTTGCCACGGCGTATTCAGCTTCGCGCATGCGCTGGAGGGCGTGGAAAATGCCAATCGCGCGGTACACAACCGGCCCGAAACCATCGCTCGACCAGTTTCCCTTCGCCACGAAGATAACGGATATCGGTTGTTCATGTCCTGGCGATGGTT
>JBFWWY010000407.1:0-3998 GCA_050245935.1 Phycisphaerae bacterium
CCGCTCAAGGCCGCGATCTTCCCGCTGGTGAACAAGGAGGGCATGCCCGACGTCGCGCAGAAACTCTACCGCGACCTCAAGCGCGAAATGCCCGTCACCTACGACGACGGCGGCGCGATCGGTCGCCGCTATCGCCGACAGGACGAAATCGGCACGCCTTACTGCATTACAGTGGACGGCGACACGCTGAGCAATCAGACTGTGACGATCCGCGATCGCGATTCGCTGCAGCAGGAGCGTGTTTCGCTCGACCTTGTAAAGGAATGGTTGATGGACAAGCTGCGCGATTAGCCGGCTGAATCCATGCAATCTTTGAGCAATTGTGCAGCGGCGCGCCGTAACGGTTGCGCCGCTGCTTGTCCTTTGTGGACATCAAATCATCGTCACAGTTCCTGAGCACCGTTTTCGAGCCTTTTCGGTTCGCTTTCCCACGGCTTCATCGCTGCTCCATCCGGCCGGTGACCTGAAAATCAAATAAACCTGCAAGGTTTTCCGTCCGGATGCGACCAAATTCCCAAGTGGTTTCTGTCGCGCGTTCTGAACGCGCTGTGAATTCTGTTCCCGGAGCGGAAAAGGAGAGAGCATGTTATTGAAATCGTATCGTTTTCCAGCGCTGTTCGCGCTCACGTGTATCGGGCAGGCGTTTGGTGGTTCGCTCTTCGGGAGTGACGGGGGAATCGTCGTCGCGAATCGCGGTGCGGGATCCATCTCGGTCATCGATGTTGCGACGAGCGCTGTCACAAATGTACCGTTGCCCGTTGCCGCAAATACACCGGAGCCGATGTACGTTGTTCATTCGCCCGGCAACGGAATGGTCTTTGTCGGCGATCGCGCGAACAATCGCGTAGTCGCGTTTGACACGGCGACATTCTCAACGACGGTGAGCGTTCCGACGGGAAGCGGCGTTTTCCACATGTGGGGCAAACCGTCCACCGGCGAGTTGTGGGTCAACAACGACATCGACAACACCGTCACCGCAATCAATATGAACACGCTTAAGGTGGCCGGCTCCTTCGCGACACCCGCCGACCTCACCGCCATGGGGGGCAAGCCGCACGATGTCATCCTTGATCCGAATGGGCCGTTCGCGTATCAGTCGATTGTGGGGACGAGCGGTGCGAATGACTTTATTGTCAAATACAACACTGATACATTTGCCGAACTGGAACGGATTGCGGTCGGGAAAGATCCGCATGTCTCCCTCTCGGCGGCGCATGACAAATTGTACGTCCCTGTGCAGGGCGCCGGCGAAGTCGTCGTCGTCAACCGCAGCGACCTGAGTCCGATCACCACGCTGGCAATTCCGAACGCGCACGGCGCGGTCCATACGTCTGATGGTTCCGTTTTTTATACAACAAATATTGCCGGAGGCGGGACAGACGCGGTTTTTGCGATCGACACCGCGTCGGACACAGTTCTTTCCGTTGTTGATACGACTTTCGGAGGGGTCCACAATCTGGCTTTATCGCCGGACGGCACACGCCTGTTCGTCACGCATTCCGGCGCGACGAGCGCGCAAGTAAGTATTCTCGATGCGTCCGATCCCGGCAATCTGACATTGCTTGGCACGGTGGATGCAGGCTTGAATCCGTTTGGCATCGCGACTGTTCCTGAGCCGTCCTCGACATTTCTGCTTTCCTTGGCAGCGATCGTGATCGGCATTCGCCAACGACGACAACGATAGCCGCGAACGCGCTGGTGCATCGTTCCGTGTAAGTCGAAGGGCAATGGGCTTCCATTGCCCTTTTGCGTTCCCCTCGTAACCTGGTCGATCGAACGGAATCGGCCCCTTCGAATGTCGCGGAATTCGTCTTGCCTTTTTTCTGCTGTTACCATGACTGCATTGGATGAGGCGCTGCATGGATCTGCGTGAAACGTTTGTGCAACTTGAATTTGTTGCCGGCGTTCGCCGATCCAAGCTCGGATTGAATGAGCAGTGACAACCTGTGATCTCACATCAGAAGAATTGTCCGCTCCAGCACAGCCTGTTCGCTGGACAATCCACTTTGCCGCGCTGGTGACGCTCGGCTTGTGCGTGTCGGCCCTGTTCCGACAACTGCCGAATGCGAATAGCTGGGAATTGCGGGCAAACAATCCCAATGTCGCCGAGGGAATTGCCTGGCTCAATGGTCACACGGCGCTGCCCGCGCGACTCCTCGACACTGCGGTCATCGACGGCCGCGTCGTGAACGTATATCCACCGGCAGTTTCGTTCGCATCGGCGGTGGTCCTCGGATTTCAGCGGTTCGTCGGCCTGCCTGCTGATGTATGGTGGCCGCCATTGACGTTCCTTGCGTTTCCGGTCGCGCTCGTGCTCACCACGTATTGGGCCGCGTTTTGCTGGCTGCGAGACCCGTGGCGGGCAGTTGTCATCGCGCTGTTCTGGGTGTGCGGAACCCCCTTGGCACCCGTTACGCATTTCGCCGCCCGTGGCGAGGTGTACTGGATCAATCATCTCGTGTCGCAAATCGGACTCGCGCTCGTGCTGGCGGATGTGTTTCGCCGTCGGGTCAGTGTGAGCGGCGGATTGGGTTTTCTCCTGGCGGTGTGGTCGCGACAAATGACCGCGCTCTTTGCGATTCCGCTGATTCTTGCGGCATGGAAACCGGCCCCGCGAAAGCAACTCCTGATCAGTGTTGCAGCAATCATCGTGGCGGCTGCGGGTCTGCTGATCACGAATACCTTACGCACGGGCGCGCCGTTTGATTTCGGCTATGCGGAGATTTACGTCGGTCGCACTGATTCATTTGCCCAAGCCGCGGCTTCGCACGGACTGTGGTCGTGGAACTACTTCCCGCAAAACTTCTGGGCGCTTCATGTCGAGTGCCCTTTTCGGTGGGACTGGCCCACGATTGTCATTCGGCCCAACGAACAAGGCGCGAGCGTGTGGGCGACCTCGCCGCTATTGATTGTCTGCTTGGTCAGCTTGTGGCGCGGCCCGCGCGATCGTGTGATGTTCACGGCGTTTGCCGCGGCAGTTGTCATCGCTGTTCTGCAATTGCGCTATCACAACAGCGGTGCATCGCAATTCGGCTTCGCGCGATTCACGCTTGATTTCCTCCCGGCGGTTCTCATGGTGGGCGCTGTGACATTGCGCAAGCTGCCGCTGGAGGCCCTGCTTCCGCTGGTTGCGTTCAGCATTTATTACTTTCAGATTCTGACTCCCATGCTGGAACCCTACTGAACCGCGATGGGGAACTCGGGAACTGTTTCGCGTCTCTGAAGATTCTGAGCGTGGCGCGATGTGTACCGGTTGTTCCGCGCGGACGGCAAGGAGTTCGCTTTGGCGGTTTCTTCTCGCGGCAAACGGACGGATTTGTCTACACCGCGAAAGAAGTCTCCGCAAAAGTACGGGATTTTTGCCCGGAAGAGATTTTCTTTCTCGAATTCACAGAAGGCGGATTGACCCTGCATTTGCAAATTTGTTAGGCTGGCGCGTATCGCGAATAGACATGTCGGCGATATTCATAATTTCAAGCGGAGGGCGAGCCGTGCAAATCAGGAAAGCTGTCGGCATCGTGTTGCTGGGGTGTGGGATCACCAGCGCGGCGGCAGCCGGCGATTGCAACAACAACAGCATCCCTGATGCGCAGGATATCCAAGGCGATCCGACTTTCTCCCATGCTTTGAGCTACCTGACCGGCGCCCTCCCCAATGCATTCGACGTCGGCGATCTCAATGCCGACGGCTATCCCGACGTCGTCACCAATTCGCTCTTCGACAACATGATCGTTGTACTCCTGAACAACGGCGATGGGACGTATGCCCTGCCAGTCTCCTACGCCGCGGGGATGCGACCGGTAAGTCTCGCCGTCGGCGACACCAATCGCGACGGATATGACGACGTTGTCGTTGCCGATCAGAACGGCGACGAGATTCTGTTCTTCGAAAGCGACGCCAGTGGCGTGCTGGCCCTCGCCGACACGATGCCGTTCGACGCACCGGTGCTGGTGCTGCTGGAGAATCTCACGTCCGACGCTCATCGCGATCTGGTTTTT
>JBFWWY010000408.1:0-3994 GCA_050245935.1 Phycisphaerae bacterium
TGCGGCGCACAACACGGTCGTCGTGGACAACACCGATCAATCCGAAATGCTCGGGCTCTTTCTCTGGGGCCGGCGCGCCAACGCCGTGTGTACCGAGTTTCTTCCGGACGCTCCCCGACCGCGCATCGCGGCGCAGCACGATGGGTATATGCGGCTTGCGGATCCCGTCCGTCATCAGCGGACCCTGACACTCGACCCCGGGCTGCGGCGAATTGTGATCGAGGACCTGCTGGACTGCGTGGGAAACCATGAAGTGGCCCTATATTTTCACTGTGCGGAGTCCTGCACGGTGAAAAAAATTGCCGAACGTGCATATCGCCTTGACGCGGACGTGGTAATTGCCACATTTCAAATGGACGAACGACTAACGACCTCCCTCTTCCACGGGTCCGAAACGACCAAGCTGGGTTGGGTGTCGCGAGGCTACCACGTGCGATCAGCGGCGAGCACCCTCGTCGCGACGGGCACGATTCAGGGGACAACGCTGTTCCGCACGGAAATCGTGCTGGACGAGACGACGGATTCCATTTCGCTCCACGAGCGGAAGCAGACAGTGGGCACGACCGTTGCCGACTGACAGGACACGAGCCGTATGACGACGCGCGCCATCATTCTGGGCGGCGGCCAAAGCTGGAACGATGCGGGCCTATCCGCCGTGCGCGCCCTTCCGCTCATGCCGGTAGCGCACGTTCCGCTCATTTGCCACACGATCAATTGGCTCGCAGAGACCGATGTCACGGATGTCACAATCTGCACACATGAGTCCTGGCGTGTTCGCCCCACTATGCTGCAACCCGCGCTGCGCGACAAGGTGCGACTCACCCATTACGTCGACGCCTCCCCGCGGGGAACCGCCGGTTGCGTCCGCGATGCCGTCGAGCAATATGGCGGCGACCGCGTTGTCGTGTGCGATGGGACGATTCTCCCCGAGCAGAACCTCGCGGCAATCCTTCAGCACCATATCGACAATGCGGCAGCCCTGACCGTGGTCGTCGCAGCGGACGGACGACCGAGGCAGGATATTGCCGCGCGATCCCGTCCCGTGGGGATCTACGTCATCGACCGTTCAGCCATCGAACTGATTCCCACGACCGGCTATCAGGATCTGAAAGAGATGCTCATCCCGCGTCTTTATGCGTCGGGTCTGCACACCACGACCTGGAAAACGCAGCGGTCCGCGTTGCGTCTGCACGATATGAACAGCTACCTCGTCATGAGTGCGGACGCCGCAACGAGAATTTCGAAAAGTAAGTCCGATTGGAGCGGGTATAATCGACTGGGCGACAGTTTGGTTCACGCATCCGCGCGGGTTGGCGCGCGTGCGTCGCTGATCGGCCCGGTGCTCATCGGCCCGAACACAGTAATTGACGAAGCGGTTACGATTGTGGGTCCGACAACGATCGGCGCGGATTGCCGCGTGGAGTCGACGGCGGTGATCTGTGCATCCGTCCTGTGGGATCGCTGTCGGGCAGGCCGTCGATCAGTCATTGATCATGCACTGGTCATCGATGACGGGCAGGTGCCTGCCGGGACGCGTGTCGACCACGCGATTTTCGGTGGGCAGTCCGTATTTGCGGAAATGCAACCAGGATAGTTGAAGCGAGCAGCGCGAAGGCGCTTTTTTGGGGAACGCGATGGAATATCGAGCTCATCTGCCAACCGGCAATGGTACCGCGAAGGGAACGGAATTGTTCCTCCCGAACGGTCCCTATCCCATTCAGCAAAAGCGCGTCGAGCACACGCATGCTGCGCCCACGCTGCGCCGGGTTCGTCCATCCTCGTTGTTGCATTACAAGTGGTTCGCACTCACGGTGTTTCTGATTATCGCTGTTCCCGGCGCATTCATCGGTTGGTTCACTCACGAACCGGCCTTCGAAGCGTTCGGCAAAATCGAAGTGACGCCGATCGAACAGAAGTTGGCCGACGATTCCGGTCGTCAATCCGCGATGCCTTTCTACAAACAAGCGATGGCAACCCTTGCCGACAACATTCGTGACCCGGAGGTTCTTGCGCGGGTGCTGGATCAGCCGGAAGTCAAGGAAACGCAATGGTTCAAGCGCAAACCGACGAGCATCTTCGGATTTACACCGTCGAACCTCGACCGCTTGCGGAATCAATTGAAAGTCCGGCCGCAGAACGACGCGAACTTCATCCGCGTTTCCTTCGAGTGCAATTCGGCTGACGATGCGAAGACGATCATCCAGAGCGTGCTCGACGAGTTCCAATTCTGGTATGGCAGCCAGAAAGGCGAGCGGCAGAAAAATCTGCAGGACCGACGCTCCGAGAAAATCGCGACGTTACGCAATGAACTCGATTTGATCCGCACGAAAGTGAACGATATTCGGCGGCGGCTCAAAACCGATAACGCTTCGCAACTCTTGAGCGAGCAGCGTATCGCACAGGAGAAGATCAAGGCGGAACTTGCCGCCGCAGAACTGGAACTGAAGGCGCTCGAGACCGCCAAAGCTGCGTTCGACGAGAAAAATTCCGTGGAACAGTCCGACGAGGATGCGCCGACGACCATTGCGAATGAGAATTATTATCTTCAGGATCGCACCTGGCTTGATTTTCATGCCGCGCTGCGCCGCGCCGAGGATCAGCTCGCGCTCAATCGCGATCGCTACGGTCCCAAGAGCCGTCAACTGCTGCAACTCGAATCCGACGTGTCGCGTGCAAAGGATCAGCTCAAAGGCCGCGAAGAACAGATCGACAAGCTCGTTATGAGTAACATGTTCGGCACCGGGAAGTCCAACGACACCGGAATGCCGGGCATTCTCGATCTCGATCAGCGGATGCAGATCGTCCAAGCGACCATCAAGCAGCTCAACACAAATCTTGCCAAACAGGAAACGGTCGTGCTCGCCACCCTGAGCGACGTGAACGAACTGGAAGAATATGAGCGGCAGAAGGGTGCGAAGAAGCAGTACTACGATGAACTGGTGAGTACGGAGACGAAGGAAAGCATCGAAGGCGGCCGTCCCGGGATGATCCAGCACGTATCGGAAAAGGCCTACGCGCCCAGTGAGCCCTCCAATGAAAAACGCCGCTACCTCATGATTGCGCTCGCGATCTTTGGTGCTGCGGCCGTGTCCGTCGCGCTGACGTTCGCACGCTTGCTGATGAATCCGCAGGTCAGCGAAACCGGCGATCTCATTGACACGACACAGAGTCCGATACTGGGCTTCGTGCCGCTTCTCGTCGATGCGAAGGATATGAATCCCGAGGCGATTGCGACGCAGGCAGAACATTTTCGCATGGTTCGCACGTCGCTGCTGGAGCGCATTCAATCCGACGTTGGCGTCTCGCTGCTGATCACGAGTGCCGGTCCGGGCGCAGGCAAGACCACCGTAACCGAGCATCTCGGTCGCAGTTTTACGCAGTGCGGTAAACGTGTGCTGCTGGTGGACGGCGACTTGCGCCGGCAAAGCCTCGCCAGCCGTATGAACATACGCAAAGAGCCAGGACTATTGGAATTGCTGCAGGGGTTCGCGTCCGAGAGTGATGTGATCGTTCGCGGCGAGGTCGGCGAGCCCGACGTTGTTACCGCGGGACGGCTCGATAGCGTCGTGAACTCCGAACTACTGGCCTCACGCCAGTTCAAGGACCTGATCGAATCGTGGCGGCCGCGATATGACATTATTCTCGTCGACGGTCCCCCGCTGTTGCCGATCGCCGATGCGCGGATCATCGCCAATTCCACCGACGCGGCGATCCTGATCGTTCGCGAAGGACACTGTCGGCGCGGCGAGGTCAGTTTCGCCGTTTCGACCCTGACCAACGCTGCCCGGAAGTTCCTCGGCACAATTTTCCTCGGCTCGCCGCGCTCCAGCGGTTACCCGGGATATTACTCGTCGTACTACGGCTACGACTACGGAGCGACGTCAATCACGCGTGCAGAAAAATCCGATGTGACGACTGGAAAGCGAAGCTAGCGAATGAGTGTGATTCCCGTCATCGTGGATTCGCGGCCGGACTATCTGCCGCGGGGCGAGTC
>JBFWWY010000409.1:0-3982 GCA_050245935.1 Phycisphaerae bacterium
CCTTCTGCTTAGGCATATCGCTGAGTTGACGGCGAAGCTTGTACTGCTTTTGCAACGTTTCCTCGCTCAGAAGCTTTTCTTCCTTGCGCGTGCCGGATTGCGCGATGTCAACCGCCGGCCAGATGCGCAGATTCGCCAGCTCGCGATCGAGTTTCAGTTCCATGTTGCCGGTGCCTTTGAACTCCTGGAAGATAAATTCGTCGGCGCGGCTACCGGTTTCGACGAGAGCCGTGCCGATGATGGTGAGCGATCCGCCGCCTTCGATTGCGCGCGCGGCACCGAAAATCTGTTTGGGCTCCTGCAAGGCTTTGATGTCGAGTCCACCCGTCATCGTGCGACCGCTGCTGCTGACGAAGCTGTTGAAAGCGCGGGCCAACCGCGTAATGGAATCCAGCAGGAGCACGATGTCACGCCCCTGCTCGGCGAGACGCTTGGCGCGCTCGATGACGAGTCGCGCAATGCGGACGTGACTCTTGGTGTCTTCGTCGTTGCTGGACGCGATGACTTCGCCGCGCACATTGCGGCGCATATCGGTAACTTCTTCGGGACGCTCGTCGATCAGAAGCACGATCATGTAGGCTTCGGGGTGATTCTCCGCGACGCCGTGCGCCATGTGTTGCAGCAGAATCGTCTTGCCGGTGCGCGGCGGGGCTACAATCAATCCGCGCTGACCGAAGCCAATGGGGGTGAACAAGTCCAGAACGCGCATCGTCGTGGGACCGCCGACGGTGTCAAAACGGATCGGTCGATCGGGATCAATTGCAGTCGATTCGCTGAGCGGCGGGGGCACTTTCCATTTGTCGACGTCGATTCCTTCGATTGTTCCCACCGCGATCAGATCGAACTGGCGATTGCCGCGATTGACGGGGCTGGCGCTGCCGGACAATCGTTCGCCGCCGCGGAGACCAAACTTTTTGATGAGTTCGGGTGTGACATAGGGGTCGTCGGCGCGCACGGCGTAGTTTCGCTCGGCGTTGCGGAGATAGCCGCCTGCCTTGCCGTCGAGTTCCAGCACTCCGACCACATCGACCGGCGGGCCTGCAGGACGGGCTTTCTGATTGTGCTGTGCGTCGCGCTGGTTTTTGTCGCGGGGCGCATTGTTCTGCGGCCCGGAATTGCGACGCCGACGTCTCCGCGTATTCGGACGTTTGGAAGTATCCATATGACTCAGTCACTCTTCCCCGACCCGGCACGAACGATCAGGGGTTCAAAGTTGAAAACAGTGGTAACGGCGAAGTGCCTCTGTAGTGCGACGGCATTGGCGTGAAAACCCATCGCGAATCAAAGAACAAAGGCAAGTACGTGCAACCGTGTCTCGCCGAGAGTGCGGCGGGCGAGACGATCAGGCCATGAGGTCGAACCGGGGACCTGTCCGCCGAAAACGTAATTACCGTGCCGCCGACGAGTTTGTATACGATAATTGATGAATAGGAAAGAGTGCAAGGGGAGACGGGAATGAACGCGGACAATGCCAATATGTTATTGGCCCTTCATCGCGAGCGGCCTGCTCGAGGCGCGACGCATGTTTCGTGGCTGTTTCGACTGCTCATTCTGGGAATGGTGGCTGTCGCATGGATTATTGGCGGGCCGCTGGTCCGGGCTTGCGCGGTGAGTGCGGGCATTTTTGCATTGTTGGGGGAACTGGATGGCGCATGGCGTCATATTTGTCGTATCGGGGCGTTCTCCGGAGTGCTGTTTCTGGTGTACGCGAACGCGCCCCGCGTCGCACCCCAGATCAGCGCAGTGGCTGGGATCGGGCACACCGCAAGTATTGCGGCGGCCGGATTCGCGGCGCTGCTGATTGCCTGGATATTGTTCTTGATCGGTATGCGTGCAAGCACGCGATTCCTGCAGGCGCGTCCGCGCCTGAAGTTGTGCAATCAGCTTCTGGGGGGTTCGCTGGGCGCGATGGAGGGTGTCCTGTTCGTCGTTGTGGGGCTATGGGCGCTGGATGCGTTCGGCGGATCACTGGAAATTCTGAATCGGGTCAACGCCGGCCGCGAGCATTCGCCGGCGGCAATGTGGGTCAAGTCGGTAACGGACGCGGCGGACCATCTTCGGACCGACACGACCTATGGATTGCTCGCGCGATCGAACCCCATCGCGGAATCGCCGATGATTCGGCAAACCGCGTCCGCAATTGAAGCGCTATCGTCCCTGGAAAATCTGGAGAAATTCGGCAGCGATGAACGCGTACAGGCGTTTGTGCAGGATCCGATGGTCCAGGAAAAGTTGAAGATTTTTCAGGAAGATGAAGGCGTGCGATCCGCGCTGCAGCGGCGCGATATCGGTGCGCTCCTGTCCCATCCGTCTATCCAGGCGATGGTGAGCGATGGAGAATTTCTGGACAAGCTGGTCACCTCGATGCCGGGGCTCTGGTCGGCGCTGGGAGAAAGCAAGCATTCGAACACGCCGGCATCGATGCATTCGCGGCTAGCCGCCCCCCGTCGGATTGTCGTGGAAGACCTTGCTGAAACTCCGCTTTCGCGCGAACGGGAAGCAGACGCACACCGCGCGTTGCAACGGATGCTGGACAAGGAGCGCTGATCTCACCAATGCGCACCCATTTGCGCAAGCTGCCTCCGCAGATTCCGCAAGATGAGCTGCGGTACAGGGCAGAAAACAAGGGTCGCATTGTGTGGCGCTTACACCAGAATCCATCCGCCGGACAGCAGAACCGCGAGGTTATGCACGGCATGCGCGCCGACGGCGATGCCAATTCCGCGGCTGATGAAAATGCCCCCGAGATAGGCACCGGCGAGTGCGCGGTAAACGAAAGGCCCGACCGCAAAGACTTCGCTGCTGACCGGACGGAAGTGAAACAGCGAAAACAGAATGCCGACTGCAACGACCAGGGCTGTATCCGTTGCGAACTTCCGGACTCCGAGTTTGGCGCGCAGGAGCCACAGGAGCGCTCCGAGCAGCAGAAAGCGAAAGAGAAACTCTTCATACACGGCACTGCCGATCGCCTGTAGGCACATCGGCGCGGACGCTGCGCCGGCAAAAAGCATTGTTTTGCTGAGCATCAGGAGCGGGAGCGCCAGCACGGCGGATTCGAGGATCATGAGCAGCGCAAAAGATGTTCGCCATTCGGGTACGCGACGGGCGCGACTGTGCATGTAGACGAGAATGCCGAGGAAGACCACTCCGGCCAACCACGTTGCATCCATGCCGAACCACTGCAACGCCAGATTGATCAGCCGGCGCGCTACGATCTCGCGACCGGAATGGATCGGATTCTGAATGACGAGACGCCCAAGCTCATAGGTCGCAATCAATGGCAGCAGAATGACAAGCTGGTACAGAGGCCGACACGTCACCTGAAAATATCGTGCGAGAAAGCCCGCGAACGTGAGCCGGTTCAATGCGCCGTCTGTTCTGATTTCACCACTTCGTTGCAAATACGTCACTCGCGTGAGAGTAGCAAAAAGGCCGTTTCGACCTTGTTACCGCCGTCGAAAAGGCCGTTCCAGCAAATCGGTGCGTTCCGTGTCGCCACAAACACCTATTGAATGTCGGGAGGCAGAATCGACTGCTTCAGTTCGAGCGATTTCATGTAATCGACAAAGTCCTTGACCCATTGGTCATCGATTTTGCCGAGCGTGTCTTCGATCAGCTTCTGCCGGTCGGTGCGGGAGTACCGTTCGGCCACCGTGTTTTCGTAGATTGCCTGCAGATACTTGGCGTAACCGTCGCGCTTTTTGTTCCATAGATAATGCGTGACCGCCCAGCCCAGCGGATAGAACGTGCCGCCGCCGTTGAGGAACATGCTGTCGTCCAGCATGAATTCGCGCATGTTCGGCAAATTGTCGCCATTGTTGAAAAAGTCGCGGTATTCGAACAGTCGCTGGTGATTCGTTCCACCGAGCGAAGCGCCCTCGGAGGTCGCGGGGAGTTCGAACATGGTTGCGAGGCCTTCGCTCGTCCAGCGCGGGAGCACAGCGCGACCCTGAATGGAAGCGCGGATTTCGGTCGGGAAGAC
>JBFWWY010000410.1:0-3971 GCA_050245935.1 Phycisphaerae bacterium
CTTGAGTCGCAATTCTCCGGAAAACTGGGGAACGTTCCATTCGCCGGCCTCGTACATTTCCCGCGCCGTCTGCGAAACCCACCCGTCGGTCGGCTCGAAGTACGCGCCGCTGCTCAACCCCATGCTGCAGACCAGCGCCGTCCATCCCACGAGGGCAAAGAACCACGCCAGCGTCGCGGGTGCGATCGATCGATCGCTGCCGGCGAGACTCGTCGAAGAAAGCTGGTTCGGCTGCGCCGCGTCGATTTGATTCACTTCACGCGCCGCCCGTCGCTTCCGTTGCCTCGATCAGCGGTGCTTCCAATGCGTGATGCACACGATTCATCAGCTCCAGGTAATTGGCCTGCGCTTTGAGCAATCTCTTGAACAGCGCATGCGCCGCCATGGATGCCTCGCACTCGGCGAGTTTGCGTTTGTCTCCGGGCTCGATCGGCTTCTGGGCCTGCTTGAGCTTTGCGATCCGCTCGACAATCTCGCTATGATCGCGTACAAGCTGCTGCGCTTCCGTATCCTTTTCGATGTCCTGTCGGGCGCTCACCAGCGCTTTCACCCGCTCGTCGTTGGCAATCTCCTGACCGAGCGCCGTTGCTCTCTCCAACAAGTGGTCCATGACTCACTGTTCCCATTTATGAATAACCTGGACGTGCGTTTTGCATCATGGCGCGTCCGTGCGCGAATGAACCGCACTCGCAATTCTCTCTTCTCCAACAGAATATCCAATGATGGTGAGGTTGGCGAGGCGAGTACCTTTTCGCGGATTCTCCGCTCGTCGTCTCTCTTGTTCATTCGCGCGCATTCTCAATTGGACTGTATTGCGAAACTCGACAATGCCCGCGCTTCATTTCCGACCCGCACGGCCATCGACTACGATTTGCCTGGTCCTCATTTTGGAATGCAAAGGGGCAGCATCATGACGAAGTTGGATCGTCGCGCGTTTCTTCAGACTGCCGCGACCGCGCTCGGCGCCGCAACCGTGGGACGCGCCGTGGCGCAGGCAGGCCCATCCGCGCCGGGCGCGGCGAGCGCGCAACCGGCCGGCATTCTTGTCATCGCCAGCGCAAACGGCCTTGCGGCCTGCGAACGGGCCTTCCACGTGTGCAGCGAAGGCCAGTCTCCGGTCGACGCGGCGGTCGCGGGCGTCAATCTCGTGGAAGACGATCCTGCGGATCACACCGTTGGGCTGGGTGGTCTCCCGAATGAAGACGGCATTGTGGAACTGGATTCGTCGGTCATGGACGGTGTCAGTCATAAGGCGGGGGCCGTCGCGAGTCTGCGAAATATCCGGAATCCGTCGCTTGTCGCGCTGCGCGTGATGCGGCGAACCGATCACGTATTGCTGGTCGGTGAGGGCGCATTGCGATTTGCCCGGGCACACGGTTTCAAGGAAGAAGAGTTGCTGACCGACGAATCGCGGGCCATCTGGCTTCGCTGGAAAGAGAGCCATTCAGAGCGCGACGACTGGATTCCGGAACCCAGCGCAGTCGGATCCGCACGCGGGTTCGAAGCGATTCCGCAGACCTACGGCACGATCACGTGTCTGGTACGCGACAACGACGGCAATCTGGGCGGCTGCACGACAACTTCGGGCCTGTCGTACAAGATTCCCGGACGCGTCGGAGACTCTCCCATCATCGGTGCCGGGCTATACGTGGATAATGCGATCGGCGCCTGCGGCTCGACCGGGCGCGGCGAAGCCAATCTTCTCAACCTATCCAGCTACCAGGTCGTTTCCTACATGGAGCAGGGACTGACGCCGGAAGAGGCCTGTCTGAAGGTGCTCAAGCGGGTTTCTGATCGTGCCGAACCGCGATTGCGAAACGAAAAAAACGAAGCGAATTTTCAGCTTAAGCTCTACGCTTTGCGTAAGGATGGAATGACAGGCGGTGCCGTGATGTGGGAGAACGGTGCGATGGCTGTCAGGAGCGCGCGCCAGAACGAGGTCGTTCCCATTCCCGCCTTATTCTCCTGACGCGCAAGGCCGAGAAGCAGCAGAACGTATGCCAATCGATACGCGCGAACTCGAATACATCGTGAACGGCCCCCCAAAGGTCGAGGATGGGCCGGACCCGAAATGTCCCAATTGCGGATATATCGTTCGCGGTCTGCAGCGCTCGATCTGCCCGGAATGCGGCAAAAAGATCGACTGGCGACGCGTGCTCCCCGACGAAGAACTGGAGCTGATGTTCCGCAGGCGAACGTTCGACCGCATGCAGTGTCTGGTCGCGAGCGGCTTGCTGGTCGCCGCTGCCGGGTTTGTGATCTGGCGGATAAACAACTTACGCGGGGCGCTCCTTTTTGTGGTTCCGCCGCTTATCGTCGCCGGCGTCATTCTCGCGTATCGGTTGATCAATGAGGACGATACCAAGAATACGCTGTGGTTTCTGGCGATCTCCGCACTGCTCTACGCGGGGCTCATGGGAGTCACGTTCTAGCGCCATGCAGACATTACGCTTGTCCCAGTGCTTCTCTTCGCGCCGCGATGAAGCCGGGGAGGCTCCTCACAATTGTGTCTTCCGGCGTGGCAAGGCTGACGCGCACGAAGCCGGCGCGGCCGAACCCGCGCCCCGGAACGACCAGGATGTTCTGTTTCAGGAGAAGATCGACAAACGCCGCGTCATCCGGGATGGGGGTCGCCGGAAACACAAACATGCCGCCGCCGGGCCGGGAAAATGAATAGCCGGCGTCGCGCAACCCGTCGCAAAGCAGATCCCGCTTTCTGCGATAGACATCGATATCACATATCGCATCAGCGCAGCCCGCGATGACCCGCTGCATGAACGCCGGTGCATTGACGAAGCCCAGCGTGCGATTCAGCATCGTGAGACCACCCATCAACACATCACGCCCCGGCGTACGATTCGGAACGCCGAGATAGCCAATCCGTTCTCCGGCGATACTCAGGTCTTTCGAATAGCTGGAAACGATAATCGCGCGGTGGTAATGACGAACAACGGTCGGACACCAGTCAACGTCGTAGACCAGCCGTTTATACGGGTCGTCGCATAAGACGTAGCGGGGGTTGTCGTCCGAATCATACTTTGCAAACAGGGTTCCGATCGCTTCGCATGTTGTCTCGGGATATACAGCCCCGGTCGGATTATTCGGGGAATTGATGATAATCGCCCGCGTTTTTTCGGTAATGGCCCGCTCAATGGCTGCGAGATCCGGCTGCAGATCGTCCCGGGTCTCGACGAGTACCATCTTGGCGTTCGCCTGCTGTATGTAGAAGCGATACTCGGGAAAATAGGGCGCCAGTACGATCACTTCATCCGCCGGATTGCAGATCGTACGCAGCGTGACATTCATTCCCCCTGCTGCACCGCACGTGACGAGGACGCCCGCCGCATCCAAATCGACACGGTATTCATCGCACAGAAACCACGCGATCGCGGCGCGGGTCTCGTCAAAACCCGCGTTCGGCATGTAGCGATGGGCCTGCGGATCGCGGTGAGATGCGACGTTCTGAATCTGTTTGAAAAACGCGTCGGGAGGAACGCCGTCGGGATTGCCGAGTGAAAAGTCGAATACGTTCTCGGCGCCGAGCTTGGATTTGAGGGCGCGTCCTTTTTCAAACATCGCGCGGATCCAAGACGCGCTCTGCATGTCGGACAATACGTGTCTCGCGATCGGCGGATTCGTCAAGACGCCGGACTCCTCTCCGATCTTGTGGTTACAACGAACCGTCGTTCTGCGGCAGTGTGGAGAAATCGATGCGAAATCCGCCCGGTGCGTCGGGGTCTTCCTCGAAGGTGAAAATCACGCGGTCCGTACAATCGTAATCGCTGCCGATAAAGACGGTTCGACCCTCTGCGGTGCCCTGCGTCGGGAGGCCTTCGGAGGTCGATCCCAGCGGCGCGGAGGAAAAATTCACAACTGCGGTGAACGCTTCATCGTCGAAGTTGTTTCCGTTGTCGAAATCCGCTTCGAGCCCCCGCTCGATCAGTTCCTGGGTGCCGACCACCGCCGCCCGG
>JBFWWY010000411.1:0-3957 GCA_050245935.1 Phycisphaerae bacterium
CCGATCTCCGTGCCCCCGCGCCGGACGTAAAATTCTTGTAGCGTCCGTGCCCCCGTGCCGGACGTAGAATTCCAACATCGCTGCGAGTTCATCCCGCTAAGCGAAGAGTGATGGCGCTTCAATCAAGCCGCGAGCACAATCGCCCGGTTCAGACAACCTCAAACTGGAAAAAAACGCATGTAAGCGCGAGGTATTCGCTTATCCGAGCCCCGTGCTGGCGCGTGAAGCTTGAAGTGTTCACACGCGCCAAAAACCTCTCTTCCCCCTCCGTGTCTCCGTGCCTCCGTGGTTGCCTTCGAAATAAAACGCGAACGCAATCCTTAGTCGTCATCACTTTCAATAAACGGCCCCCACCGCGCCGCCTCAAACGCAAACTTCCGGCACCACTCGATCAACATCCATACCGCCGCGATGCCGCCGATCAACCAGAAATACCGACTGATCTCCGCACCCTCGAAGACCTGAATGTTCACCTGACTTCCGTAAGCCGCCGCCTCCGCCGTCGAATCGCCCTGGCCGCCGGTGCCTTTCATCAGCAATCGATATTCCCCGGGCTTCTCGATTTTGAACATGCGCGATTTCGTCCGACTGCCCTCCGACCAGTGTTCGCCGCCTTCATACCCGGAGTAGTACGACGTCTGCACGGAGAAATCCAGCAGCGCCTGATCCTGTTCGTCGATCACCGCGACGTCCAGATACGTCCACGAATTGTCGTCGCTCGAATCGAACTTCGCGCGACACAGCGTATTCGCCGCGCTCACCGTGAAAGGCGTCGTGATGTACTCATCGATATAGTCCGTCGGCGTGACGGTAAAGCTGTCGATTTTCTCGCCGTTGTGCATGCAACTCTTGAGCGCCATCGGCACCGCGACAATCGCAGCAACCAGCATGATCCACGTCGCTTCCTTGCGAAAGCGCGACTTCGCATACGGCTGATTCGGCGCGACACCCATCGGTCTCGGCAGTGTCGACGGCTCAACGTCGAGCGCCGCGGCCACGACGTCGCGCGATTGATATTCGGCGATCGAATACTCGATCTCATTCTCCGTCCACTCCACGCTGAGCATGTACGGCGGGTCGATCGCATCGGCGAACGCCACCCGGTCGCCGATCTGCGCCACCCACGGCAACTCGCCGTCCACCCAGGTGATGGACATGCCGTCCGGCGCAGATTCCAGCATCCGCCACGACCGGTCCATGAAATGAAACGATTTCCGCACGGACAGGAAGCGGAAATCGCGATGCGACGGGCGCTCGTCGATTTCCTCGCTCCACGACCAGTGACCTTTCTCAAGAATGAGATAGCGATAGCCGGCGTCGGCGTTCCACATCAGATATTCGACGGAAATGTAGGGGATTCCTTCTTCCATCTGCGTATATTGAACCACGCCGATCGCACGGTACGCGACGTCCTGATGTCGATAGAGCTGACCGAGTTTGATCGGCAGACCGGGCCGCTTGGCATTCTTGAGATTTCCCAGCGCCGTGGGCCGCGCGTCGCTGACGTTCACACGCTCGCTGCAATGTTCGCAGGATACGGACAGCGTGTCCGCACCGCCGGCGATCGGAATCGTGACCCCGCAGCGCGGGCACCGCGCGCTGCGCAGCGTCAGATCGAGCACGCGCCCGCAACGATCGCATTCGATTTCGTCGACGTTGTCGTCTTCGGGAATGGTCAGCGGCGCGGCACAACTCACGCATTTGATGTCGGCCATCCGCGCGCCGTCGCGCACGATGCGCTCGCGCGTCGATTCGGTCGCGCCGCGCCCGGCGGTCAGCTTGTCCGGTGCCGGCGGCTTCGGAATATCGATGTGCACATCGTCGAGATCGAGCCGCTTGCCAAGAAACACCCGCGCATCGCTGTCCAGCTCGTACTCGATCGTCGCGAAATATTCGCCCGCCGAAAGATCAAGAAACGGCACGCGTTCGTCCGGCATCACCGCAAATGGCAGATGCCCCTCGCCGGCCTCGCAGATCGCAATGTCCTTTTCATCCACGTGATAATCGCGATCGGCGATTGTCACCGTTTGCCCGACGTGCGTCCGCGGAAAGTCCGCCGGCGGCGTGTCGTCGTGGCGCAGCACTTCGATCGTGAACCGGCTCTCATCTTCGCTGATCCACGCGGTCTGCTCGTCTTCGAATCTCAGGTACCATTCGTCCCAGTACCCGCGCGAATAGGCATGGCGCACGCGCCCCAGCACGCGAAACCCGCGCCCGGAAAGACTGCCCGTCGCGCCCACATAAAACGGCCCCGCGGCCTGCGCGAGCGCGGACATTTTTCCCGCGACTCGCGCCGCTTTCTCATCAAGAAGAAGCGCCGATGAACAATGCTCACACACCACCAGATGCGCAAACCGCCGATCGGCTTCAATCAAGGCTCCACAGGAAGGACAGTTCATAAGCCCGCAAATTGTAACAAACCGCGCGCCCGCTGCGCATCCGGCATGCTGAATAATGCGCCGCGTCAAGCGGCGTCAGAGACACGCGATCTCGCGATTCGTGCTACACGTTCGGCGTCACGCGGCTCGACGCGAATCTGCAAGAACAAAAAATCGGCGGAGGGCACAAAAGCACTCCGCCGATCGCTGCCGAGACAAGCTTCACCTGCGGGCGCAGCCTCCAGTACGGCTACGCCGCCGGTCGCAGGCTCCCCTCCGTCAGCAGCGTCCCCAGCGAAAAATCGATTTTCACCGGCTTCTTCGGCGCTTCGTTCGCCAGTCGCAGCCAGAGCCGCTGCCACCAACTCAGCGAGCGCAGCCATTGCTGAATAGCAGCGCGCAGCTTGATGACGACGGGATTGCCTTCCGCGTGCGCATCACGCAATACCGCAAGGCAACCGGCGACATTGCCGGTGAGGAGCAGGGCACCGGCATAGTTGGCTTTGTATTCGGTCGGCATCTCCGGCTTCAGACAGACGCCGCCCGGCTGCACCAGTGCCGAGCGATAGATTTCCACCGCTTTGTCCGCTTGTCCCGAACGCATCAGACAGACAGCGTACGCGTTGCTCATTTCGGCGGAGCCGTTGCCGTGCTTTCGAACTTGTTCGATTGCCTGCTGAACGTCGTTTTGGTCCAGCAGATTCTGTACGCGCGCGAGAATCTCGCGCATCGATTCGTGATGTTTGCTCATGACCTGGGCCTTTATTCAAAGAAGAATGTGCGGATCTAATCCGCTCATCCCATGTTGTTGAGGATCGAACGTGCGTGCACCGCGCATGTGCAGCAGTGCTTCACTCTGTTTTCTCTTGCTTTTCCCTGCAAAATGGGGGGATGGTCCGCGAATGAGTTCATTCGTGATCCACGATGTGTCGACGCACCCGCGAAGCGATTAGACCAGGAATCGACAGAGCATCGCGAGGCGGTTCGGTGAAAAAGAAAGGAAAGAAATGTCGGAAGCCGGCGCAACAACAAACGCATTCCCGCGGGAGGCATCCAGCAAACACGAAGCGGCACCGACCTGCGTGCGCAGATCGAGATCGTCGTGCTCCAGCGGAGACGTCGCGCCGTTGCATGACACGAGCGCGACCGGAACATGCGAAATGCCCGAAATACCCGGTTCGCCGGCATCGACGGAAGCCGGCTCCCATGTGACCGGGCGCGCATAGGCCGGCATGGAAGCTGCGGCAATCAGAACAAAAAATCTCGTAAGCTGCGTTTTCATCACTGCTTCAATTTTAGCCGCGCACGATTTGTTTTGGAAAGTGAATTCTTGACCAGTCGCCAGTGCTGCCCGCTTCCAGCGCGCCGTGCACACTTCTTATCGTCCATCGACAAAAATCGACAGCGACCGCCACGAATCACTTAGCCCGACGGGCACGAAAGCGTAGGCCTGGGCGATCAGCAAGATCAGACCGATATAACTTCGCTGCGGCGTCACATTCCCGCAAATCGCCCGCTCGCCGGAGAGCGGGCGGCGATCAGCTGACCAAGCAATTTCTTTCGCTGCACCGACCGCGGA
>JBFWWY010000412.1:0-3948 GCA_050245935.1 Phycisphaerae bacterium
GATGAATATGCGAGCGCGAATGTGCGCATGAACAATATTTTGCCGGGGTTCATCAACAGTTTGCCGGAGAAAGAGGAATTTCGCGCGCGGATTCCGCTGGGGCGCTATGGCACGGTGGATGAGATTGCGAAGACGGTCGCGTTTTTGTTGAGCGATGGCGCGGCGTATATCACGGGGCAGAATATTCGCGTGGATGGTGGGATTACGCGGGGGGTATAGATGACGGATTGAAAACCCGCTCCACAGTTCCTGCAAAAAAAGATGGTGGGTTTCGCTGCGCTCTACCCACCCTACGGCGCTACCCGCCGTACGGCTCTCGGAGAGCGTCCGTCCCCCACCCCGCGCCGCGTAGAGTGCGGCTTGAGATTTGTACTTTGCATGCGCGGCAACGGGATGGGGCACCCTGCACGGTGATTCAGATGCGACACCGGCGGCACGCCGGTGCCACAAAGTCCTGAGTCTTGAGTCGTGAGTCCTAAACCCCGAATCCCGAACCCTGAACCCTGAACCCTCGACGCTAAACCCTCACCCCTAGCTCTTCATCGACGCAATAAGGATGTCCGCGACTTCCGGGCGGGTGAATTCGACCGGCGGGCGCTGGCCCTTCTGCAGCATTTCGCGGACGGCAGTGCCGGAGAGGAAGACGCGTTCTTCCTTGCCGCTGTTCGTGGTCTTGTCCGACGCCATCGCGCCGCTCTTCTTGCACCAGAAACTGTGCTCGAATTTGAGCGGCGTAATGCCGATCGCCGCAGGATCGAACTCATCGAATAACTGCTGGGCATCGTAGGTGCCGTAATAGTTGCCGACGCCGGCGTGGTCGCGGCCGACAATGAAGTGCGTGCAGCCGTAGTTCTTGCGGACGAGCGCGTGGAAGATTGCCTCGCGCGGGCCGGCGTAGCGCATCGCCGCGGGCCAGACGGACATCATCGCGCTATTCGGGCTGTAATAATTGTCGAGCAGCGTCGTGTAGCACTTCAAACGCACATCGGCGGGGATGTCGTCGCCTTTGGTCTCGCCGACGAGCGGATGGACGAGCAGCCCGTCGCAGATTTCCAATGCACATTTGGTGATGTATTCGTGGGCGCGGTGGATCGGGTTGCGCGTCTGAAACGCGACGACCGTTTTCCAGCCTTTCTTCGCAAATGCGTCGCGCGTCTGCTGCGGCGTCAGCCGATACTCGGCGAACATCGGGTCGACGCGCGGGGTGATGACTTCGACGTCGCCGCCGAGGCAGACGTCGCCTTGCCCGTTGACGACCGCGACGCCGGGGTGGGCCTCGTCCGTCGTGCGATAGACTTTTTCGGCTTCGAGCTTTTTGTCGTGTTTGTATTTTTCTTTGACCGTGAGGACGGCGAGGACATTGTCGCGGTCGTCGGTCAGCGCGACTTCAGCGCCGATCGCGATCTTGTCGGCCGTCGCAGAATCGACCGAGCATGTGACCGGCATGGTCCAGGGCAGGCCGTTTTTGAGCTTCATGTCATTGCAGACGCTGTTGAAGTCGGTTTCACCCATGAAGCCGGTCAGCGGGCTGAGTGCACCGCACGCGAGCAACTCCAAGTCGCACTGTTCGCGATCCTGCAGCTTCACCTTGGGCATGTTGGCGGCCTTGGACTTCAGCTCGGTTTTGCGGGAATCGGATGCGTTTCGGCAGATCAGTTCGCCGCCATGGGGCGAAATCAACGAGTTCGTGCTCATGCTCATTCCATTGGGGTTAAGGGTGTTTTGTCGGCGTCGGCGCACAAATGTCGGAGTTTCCCCCGAAAAAGTGAGAATCAAACCGGACGACGCCCGGAAGCAGTATAGGGAATGCGGGGAAATGGGCAAATCAGTCATCTGTCGTCGGAGCCGGGCCGTCCCCGTCCCGTTATGTCGTGTCAGGATTGACCGGTTGAGAACCGGTCCCCCACTAAAGAAGCCCGGTTGAGAAACGGTGCCGCACTAAAGATGACCGGTTGAGAACCGGTCCCCCACTAAGGAAGACCGGTTGAGAACCGGTGCCCGACCAAAGAAGACCGGCTGAGAACCAGTGCCTCACTGTAAGACGAATGGTTTAGAACTGGTTCCTCACTGTAAGGTGACCGGTTGAGAACCGGTCCCCCACTGAGCGCAGGTTCTTTGCGCCCGGGACGGATGCGATTACTCTTTTCGACATGTCTATTTTGCTCGATGCCGCCGGCATTCAAAAATCGCTCGTACAACTCGCGGACGCGATTGCAGCCGATGTGCCCAAAGACGCCGCCGTCGCTGTGGTAGGCGTTCGCCGTCGCGGCGTGCCCCTCGCGCAGCGACTTGTGCCGCTGCTGGAAAAGCGCGGGACGCCGGTGGATCTGACGGGCACGTTGGACATCACGCTCTATCGCGACGATCTCAGTTCGATCGGCCCGCAGGCACAGGTGAACCGCACCGAGATCAACTTCGATATCGAAGATACATGGCTGATCCTGGTGGATGACGTTTTGTATACCGGGCGATCGATCGCTGCGGCGCTGCGGGCGCTGCACGCTCTGGGCCGGCCGCGGGCGATTCGCCTCGCGGTGCTGGTGGACCGCGGACATCGCGAATTGCCGCTGCATGCGGACTATGTCGGGCTGACCGTGGAAACGAAAGACAGCCATATCGTGAAGGTGAAGCTCAGCGAAGTCGACGACAGCGAGGAAGTCGAACTCCATGACCGCGGCTAACGCGGCGTCGTCTCCCGCCGACCGGAAGGACCTGCTCCAGCTCGCAGCGCTGTCGCGCGAAGAGATTGTCGCGCTGCTCGACGCTGCCGCGCGATTCGCAAATGATCCCACGGCGGCATCGCAGGCGAAGCTGACGGGCAAAACGCTCGCAAATCTCTTCTTCGAAGCCAGCACGCGGACCATGCGTTCATTCGAACTCGCAGCGCACCGGCTTGGAATGTACACGCTAGGCTTTTCGAGCGTGGGGTCGTCGACCGCGAAAGGCGAATCGCTGCTCGACACGGCGAAAACGATCGAGTCGATGGGTGTCGACGCGGTGGTTGTGCGGCACGCATGTGCGGGCAGCGCGCACTTGCTGGCACGCCACGTCCGAGTGCCGGTGATCAACGCGGGCGCAGGACGGCAGGCCCATCCGACGCAAGGATTGATCGATCTGTACACCATTCGTAACCGGCTCGGACGATTAGATGACCTGCACATTGCGATCGTCGGCGATATCCGCAATTCGCGCGTCGCGCGGTCGGCCCTGGGGGGTTTGTCGAAGTTTGAGAATTCGTTTTCGCTGGTAGGACCGCCGACGCTGGTTCCGCGCTCGTTCGCGCGGCATCGCGTCGTGATTTCGCATTCGCTCGACGATGTGCTGCCCGATGCGGACGTGATCATGATGTTGCGCGTGCAGCGCGAACGGCTCGCGGGCAGTGCGATCTCATCGGTGGAAGAATATGCGCACCTATACTGTCTGTCGGTCGCGCGACTCGCGCAGTGCAAACCCGACGCAATCGTCATGCATCCCGGACCATTCAATCGCGGCGTGGAAATCGCGTCCGAAGTGGCCGACGGACCGCGATCGACAATTCTCGAACAGGTGGCGGCAGGGGTGCCGGTGCGGATGGCGGTTTTGGCGCGCGCGCTTTCGCATTAGAAAGGCAACCACGGAGGCACGGAGATAGGCAATTCGGATTCCTGCGAGCGCGAGTATCCTCCCACGCCGTTATCCGGTGTTGTTCAGCAATGTTTCAGAATGCAGTGGCCCCCCGCATGGGGCGGGGGGTTCGGATTGTGCGGTTGTCACTGCAATAGCGCGATGAAATCACTGATGTCGCTGACGGTAAGTGCCCCGTCGCCGTTCGCGTCGGCGTTGAAGCGTTCGCAGCCGGGGAACGTTGCTTCATACGTATTTGGTTGCGTCAAAGCGAGAACGAAACAACCGATGTCTGAGACCGTGATCGCATTGTCGCAATTCATGTCACCTTGCGTGACGCGATAT
>JBFWWY010000413.1:0-3941 GCA_050245935.1 Phycisphaerae bacterium
AGCAGGAAATCGGAATCGGCAAAGCAGATCGCGTAACAAAAATCGACGTGACGTGGCCGGCGAGCGGGGAAAAGCAGACGTTCGAGGATGTGCCGATCAATTGCGCCTACGAAATTCGCGAAGACATTCCGGAACTTCGGTCCCTTCCAATGCGATCATTCTCACTCGGCGGTGCTGCGGGAGACGAATAGCGATCTCCTGCGCCCTCGTTATAGTTGACGCTTCGTGCGACGACCGTGTGTTGTCGTCGTGCGGCGAATCCTTCTGACGAGAACTGAACCGATGAGCCAGTTGCCCGCCTCCGCTTCCGCCGCCGTGATGTCCGGATTCAATGAGCCGCTGCACGTCCGCGAATTCGCGTTGCCGACCAACTTGAAGCCCGGTGAATGGCTGATTGAGGTGGAGCTGGCCGGCATTTGCGGGACCGACGTGCATTTGCATCGTGGTGAGTTGAATGTCCCACTGCCACTGATTCTGGGGCATGAAACGGCGGGACGCGTCGCGGCAATGGGTAGCTCGACTCAGACCGACTGGCTCGGCAACCCGACGAAGATCGGCGATCGCGTTTCGTTTACCGTCGGTCGCACGTGCCGGGAGTGCAAATATTGTCGTGTGCATCGATTACCAAGTCGCTGCGTTCGCCGCACCGCGTACGGCGTGAACCTGTCGTGTGACGCGACGCCGCACTTTCTCGGCGGCTACGGCAAATACCATTTCCTCTACGCCGACACGGCGGTATTCCGACTGCCGGATGATTTGCCAAGCGAATCGGTGGTCGGCGCGGGCTGTGCATTGGTGACGGCGGTCCACGGCTTCGAGAAACTGCAGATGCAATGGGGCGAATCGGTCCTGATTCAAGGCGCGGGCCCCGTGGGCCTGGCGTCGTTAGCGCTCGCGAAGGAAGCGGGCGCACGACCGCTGATCGTCATTGGCGGCCCGAAGGATCGTCTCGAACGGTGCCGGCAATTTGGCGCAGACCTCACGATCGACATCGAAGAAATCCGCGACCCGGCAGAGCGACGCAAGATGGTGCTCGACGCGACTGGTGGTCTGGGAGCGGATGTTGTCGTGGAGTGCGTCGGCATTCCTGTCGCAGTGGTCGAAGGCTGGGAGTTGTGTCGTGATGGCGCGAAGTATCTTGTGCTCGGTCATTACGGCGATGCCGGGCCGACCATGTTGAATCCTCATCTTATTACGAGGAAAGAGCTTACGGTGATGGGGACATGGGGCAGTGAGCCGCAGCACTGGACTAAAGCGCTGGAATTGCTGCGGACCCGTCGCGAAAAATATCCGTTCCACGCGCTGATCACGCATCGCTACGGGTTGAATCAGGTAAACGATGCGCTCGGTGCGGTCGCGCGATGGGAGACCGGTAAAGCCGTCGTGACGCCGAACGATTGAGAACACCCAATTTCAGGCGATCCCTGCCAACATGACAGCGTGATCTTCTGACGAACTCTCCTTTTGCGGTAAGGTCGATCGAATCAGGCGGTGCTATCTGATAGTAAACGTTTGCCTGTGAAGCACTTAACGTCAAAATGAAATCCGGATTACATTGGCACGTTTTTTGCTAGCTATTTGAGCCTTACAGAGAATTCATTTGACGGCGTGTTTACGAAACATGACACTTACATGGCCTCGGCACTAGGAGTACACCAGATATGGCATCCACCGCGCTACGTCCCTTGGGTGAAAAAATCATCGTCAAGCGCCTTGAAGCGTCCGATATGACCGCTGGCGGGATCGTTTTGCCGGAAAGCGCGAAAGAAAAGCCGAAGCAGGGCAAGGTGTTGAGTGTCGGCGAAGGTCGATTGCTTGACGATGGGAGTCGTCAGGCGCTGCAGATCAAGAAAGGCGATCGCGTCTTGTTCAGCAGTTATGCCGGCACAGAAATGAAAGTCGAAGGCGAGGAGTTGCTCATTATGGATGAGAGCGACGTTCTCGCAGTATTGGAGTGATGGTCATGTTGCAGCAGCAAGTTCCGATCAGGCAAGCAGTTGCAGACGCAGTTGAACTGGTGAATGCAAACGCCGGCAGCGCGACAGTGCATCTGCACTTTCGCGGCGAGCCGGGTTTCGATTTTATTGCCAACAGCGCCCGTTTCGCCGGGGATGATTTCGAATTTTCCTGCGGATTCGAGACATTTTCCGGGAGTGTGGCGGAAATCGACGACATTCGCGCCGAAGTCATTCACTGAACGGCCCATCGAGGTCCGTCGCCGACTGGCTGGCTTCGGCACGAACCAGTCCCGATCGTGACCGCAGCGGCGATACTCGCCCCTCGTCGTGGGCACGTTTGACGAAATTTGCGTTGCGGTTCCCGCGCCGCAGACGTCGTTGGAATCCTTGCCGCGATTGATCAAACCCGTTAAATTCCAGCGATGAGTGCAAAAAACGCTATCAAAGTCGTCGTCATTACGCCGGAACGGGAGGCTCTGAACCAGCATACGGATTCAGTTGTCATTCCCGCGCACGATGGCGAACTGGGTGTATTGACGGGTCGCGCGCCGCTGATGTGCGAGCTGGGCATCGGCCAGCTTCGTTACCAGGACGCCGGAACGACGAAGCGAATTTTCATCGACGGCGGCTTTGCACAGGTGCACGACAATCAAGTGACCGTCCTGACCAATCGCGCCATTCCGGCCGCGGAAGTGACGCGGGCAATGGTCGCTGAAGAAGAAGCAACAGCAGGCAATATTCATAGCACGGACCCGGAAGCGCAGGAAGAGAGAACCCGGGCCCGCCGTCGCGCGAGTGCGTTGCGCGATCTGGTGGCATAATACGGGTTGTCATTGCTGCACAGGTTCAATATTCAAACTGAAATTCACCGAAGGCGACGACGAAGATGACGCAACGCGGCAAGCTTCTCGTCATCAGCGGTCCATCCGGGGCCGGGAAAACGACGATCTGTGAAAAAATTCTCAGCACACTGCCGAATGCGGAGTGGTCTGTTTCCGTGACCACTCGTGCACCGCGCGGCAATGAGGTCGATGGTCGGGATTATCATTTTGTCTCGCGCGAGCGTTTCGAGTCCATGCAATCCTCCAACGAATTGCTGGAAAGTGCGGAATATCTCGGAGAAATGTACGGCACCCCGCTCAAGCCGGTGGAGCGGGCACTCAATGCGGGCAAAGTGATCGTTCTCGAAATCGACGTGCAGGGGGGTGCTCAGATTTCCAAGCGAATGCCGGATTCGGTGCGCGTATTTGTACTCCCGCCGACAATGGAAACCCTGGAGGCTCGTTTGGCGGGTCGGAAAACTGAGTCTGAGGCCATTCAGGAGCGCCGTCTGGCGAAAGCAGACGGTGAAATCGCCTTTGCCCGGACCTCCGGACACTACAATCACTTCATCACGAACGATAGAATCGACGACTCGGTCCGACAGGTGATCGAGATCTTGAATCAGGTAGCGACAGTATGATTGAAGCGTTGAAGAGTGACGACATCATGAACAAGTGCGGCGGACGCTTCAAGCTCACCGCGCTGATTCAAAAGCGCTGGCTCGACTTGATGCGGGGCGCGCGGCCGCTCGTGGACACGACCGGCAAAACGCACATGGAGATCGTGGTCGACGAAATCATGCAGGACAAGATTTCCATTGATTACGAGGGATCGGGACTTGAAGGATTCGACGGCTAACCAGCCATCCACCATCAGCGATGTAAAAACCTCTGCGATGCCGGACCTGAGTCGGCATCGCATTGTTGTTTGTGTTTGCGGCGGAATTGCTGCCTACAAGACAGCGACACTCGTGTCACGACTGGTGCAAAGCGGCGCTGATGTGCATGTCGCGATGACACAGAACGCACAGCGATTCATCGGTGCGCTCACGTTTCTCGCGCTCACCGGACGGCAAGTGTTCACCGATGCGTGGAGCGCCGAAGGCAATACGGACATTCATCACCTCTCGCTTTCGGAAAAGTCGGATCTCATCGTTGTTGC
>JBFWWY010000414.1:0-3936 GCA_050245935.1 Phycisphaerae bacterium
GCACCCACCGGCGAAAATCGCGAATTCCCGCGCGGGTCCGACGATTTGCCGGAAGACACCAAGGAAATCAAACCGCACCCGCACGGCATCGAACTCGGTGTCCTGATGAAGCTGCTCAAAGAAGCCAGCGGCGTGAAGCTCAGCGGGTTTCTGCAAACGTCTTTCAGTCGCGTTTCGCAGCGTGTTTCGGATGAAATTTGCAAGGCCGCGAAGCTCAGTCCGCGCGCGGCAACCGGAAGTATTCCTTCGCACGAAGTGGAAAAGCTCTATCAGGCGATGCAGTCTGCGAAGATCATGGCACCGCCGACCGACTGTCTCGCACCCATCGGCGTGCGCAATCTTCTCGCCGGGCTGCTGAAGGAAGTGAAAGCGGAGTTCTACTCCGCGACGACGCGCAGTCCTGCCGTGTATCGCGGCAATCCTTTCCAGATCGAGATTGCGATTGCGTACGGCGGCACGCTCGCGAATGAAGAAATGGCCCGCGTCATCCGCTTCGCGAATCGCGTCCCGCTGCTCTATCAGCAGAGCGCGTGCTCGGCATTCAAGAGCGTTTGTGCGGTCGATTGGAAAAACTACGGCATCTCTCAACCCGGAAACGGCGCGCCCGTCGGCCCCCTCGTGGTGATGGTGCACATGGCAAGTGTGTGGGTGCCGTTTACCAGTGAGAGCAAGGAAGCAATCGCCGACTATGACGAGATTTCGAAAGAGATTCGCCTGGCGCTGCAGGAATGCGGACGCAAGCTCGGCACCTATTTGCGCAAACGTCGGAAGCAAAGGCTGGAAGCCGATCGCCGCAATATCTTTGAACGGTATATCCCGGATGTCGCGGAATCACTTGCAACCCTCACCGGCGGCAACGAGCGCGACCTCGCCGCGACGCTGCAGCGAATCGCGCGTTTGCGGACGGCCGATGCCGATGTCGTGCTCGACGAAGACGGCAAACCGGTCTCTGTTGAAGGCGGTTCCGGAAAACCAAGAAAGAAATCGCCGGAAGACGAATTCGCGAAGGATGAAAGCGTTGTGATCATTCCAGAGAACGAGACCGTGCCTGCTGATGAAGATTTGTTCGAAGCTGGAAGTGGCAACGGCAGTGCAGACAATCGCAGCCGGCGCAAAAAACGTCGGCGATAAGTTTGGAGTCGTACTAGAATACGCTTCGGAGTCACAAAGACTCTCGCGCCCTTTGCAATCCACGCCATGTGGGTTAGCATTCGCGGCGAACTGGGATGGCTGCGGCCGGCGGGTCGCACCAAGGACTGCAAATCGGAGTGCTCCCATGCTGCACTTCTCGTTTGATTTGCATCCTCGAATGTAGGTCGCTTACCTCAAGATGGATTCAATTGCGCCGGATGACCGGCTGCTCTTGAATTGTTGATGCCAACTTACACCAACGGCAGTTCCGGCGCGCAACGCGCCCGAACGCGCGAATTTTTACTCTAGCTGCTGGGAGAAAAACGTGCGCAAGATTGCAACCGACTCGTGGATAACAGCTTCGCAAAGTCCCCGGGTTCAGCAAAGATTCTCGTGTCAGATACAGACCCTTGCCCTCGCGTTGGGTTTGTTCTTTTTTGTCGCGATGGCCGCACCGGCGGCCGAACATCCGATTCGCGACCGGCAGACGGCTTTGAACATTCTGCATCGTTCACTCGATGAGCTGTGGGACAGTCGCGTGGAATTCGACGTGGCCGGCGAGACCTTTGCCGGCTTTGCGACGCTCGCCGCCGCCGACGGGGGGGAGCCATTCTGGGGTGACGAAGCCGGTGCACTCAGTGATGCTCCGCTGTGGGACTTTCAGGGAAGTTTTGGCACACCCGGCGCGCTCCTCGCGTTTCTGTATTCCTACCAAGCGACCGGAAATCGGGAATACCTGCGCCGAGCGGAGTCACTGGGGGATACGCTGATCGTCGCACAACACTTTGGAGAAGGCTGGTTTTACGACGTCGCGATTATCGACGGTTTCGTAAGAAATGTGGGTGTCTGGGGTTCGTGGGGCAATCGGCGCCACGCACCCGAGGATCTGCAAGGCTGGTATACGCTGGATGACAGTGTCAGCCAGGCATCAGCGCTCGCGTTGCTGCGCCTTTATCAGGTCTCCGGTGAATCCCGTTTTCTTGACGCCGCGGTCCGGTTCGGCGACATGATCGTGAGCCTTCCGAATCAGACATTGGGGCTAGTTCAGCCATACCGCGCAGGCGGTATCCCGCAGGCATTGCCGATGGAGCGGGTACTTACCGTTGGGTACAACACCAACAATGATCCGCGCAATCCGGACGCACCGTACATGCTCAACAAGACGATGAACGACAACACCACTTCGGATGCAATCATTGTGCTTGTCGCGTTGTACGAGGAAACCGGCGAAGAGCGCTTTCGTGACGCTGTCCGACTAAATGTCGATTAACTCCTGGCGCGCTTTTTTGAAAACGGCGGTCGCGCCTGGTCGCAGCAATATCATTTTCTGACGGATGCGCCGGCATGGGGGCGTGACAAGGAGCCGCCGGTCTATGTCACGACCGAACATCACATTGTCGATGCGCTGTTGTTGTGGCGAAGCCTGGAGCCGGATTTTCTGCGTCGTCTCGAAATCGAAGTCGCCCTGCGCGCGTATTGTGACTGGCTCGATACGCTGCCGCGCGTGACGGAAAGTCCCACGCACATCTGGCGCTACTACAACTCCGACGCCTCCGCGGCACCCGTCAACGAAGTCGTCTTTGCGAATGATTACCAACAGTTCTTCGGTGTAGAAAGCGAAGACCTTGCCGGTCCCGGGCAGCCCTATCATGGGAGCTGGGACAACGTCTGGAGTGCCCGTCTGCGCAATGAAAATGGATCGTTCAATCTCGATTTGTGGAACACCCATTTGGATACGGTCGCCGATCAGCCGCTTGGCATGATACCGGCGACCTGGACACCGACCGATGAAGAGCCGACCGCTGCTTCCCATACGCGTTTGACGTTAAACGGCGTGGAACGCGTTGCCATTACCACACGCGGTACGGCGTTTCGCATTTATGGGTTGACGCGGCGCATGTCCACGTACCCGGGCACGGTGACTGACAGTGACGCGGACGGATTTGCGAACGTCATTGAAATTGCCGAGTCGACGGACCCGCTCGATTCCGCCTCTACCCCGGATTGGGTCGCCGGAGACGTCAATTGCGACGGTGTCTTCTCACTCGGCGACATTCCCGCGTTCATCACTGCGCTCACCAACGCGACTGGATTTGCCGCCGTGTATCCAAATTGCCGCATCATTGCGGCGGATGCGAACGCGGATGGCATTTTGTCCGTCAGCGACATCTCGGCGTTTGTCGATCGTCTCGTCAGCAACGGGAACTAGCGCGCCGCATCGAACCGCAGGTCACGGTCGCGCCGCCGGGCCGACCGTGACCCCCTGATCCATTCGTGTCTCGGTTGGCTGGGAACGCGACGAAACCGGGTCGGGATGAACAGGACGTTGCGCGAGTCGGCTGCCTCCGGCGCGGCGCGTCCGCTTCACGCGACTGACGCACATTGACGCACAATTTTTTCGATCGTATTTCGGTTGCGCGTCGTACTTTT
Source organism: Phycisphaerae bacterium (assembly GCA_050245935.1). Lineage (GTDB taxonomy): Bacteria > Planctomycetota > Phycisphaerae > UBA1845 > Fen-1342 > JALHOX01. Next base: position 3,562 of record JBFWWY010000414.1, read on the forward strand.
CGGCAGATTCAGCGCCTGGACTTCCGGTGATTTCCAGATCTGCGAATCGGAGAGCCGGCCGGCGACGTGCCAGTAAATTTCCCGGCCTGCGACAACGAACCGATCGTTCGGCGTTTTGACTTTCGAAAGCCGCGCTGCAACCGATTTGGGAAGTACTTCTTTCAGAAACATGATTTGCACACTGCTGCCGCGGTCGCTGGTGGCGGGCGTGCCGCCAGACGACAATGCCAGTACCGCGTGCAATTCGTCGAAGTTCCGGACATACGTGTCAACGGCGTATCCCAGCGCCGCTTCCAGATCGCGCTCGATGCCGCGCTCGATCTCGCCGGCATTTCGTTTGCGCGTGGAAAAGATCACGTTCCCACTCGCGAGAAT
>JBFWWY010000415.1:0-3931 GCA_050245935.1 Phycisphaerae bacterium
CTTCAATTCGTGATCGATCGTTTTGTAGGCGGCTTCGAGCTGGTTGGAAAGGACGAGATTGTGCGTTGCGCGTCCGAAAAGATTCGAAAGCAAGACCCAGTCCGCAAACGACGTCGGATCGAACGCGTCCGGCTCCGGCCGCATCAGGACGACCATATTCAGCCCGATGCCGCCGTCATACAGCGGCGTCGCCATCAGCGAGCGCTGCTCGGAGAAATACTCGTACGCGGGATCGCTTTTTTCCACGTGCAGGTCGGGAATGATGCGCGGCTCGTCGCCGTAGAGCAATTCGCCGAGGATGCCGCTTTCGTAGATCGGCAGCGTGTGGCCGTCGCGCCACGGGTCGATCTCTTTCTCCCAGCGCGAGCTTCGCGTGATTTTGTATCGCGGCGTCGGCAGTCCGCGCCGGCTCACCGCAACCATATTCGTAATATCCGGCATCAGCAGTTGAATGCGATTGCCGTATTCGCGAACCATACCCTGCGGATCGGACTGATTACTGACGGTGCGCATCATCTCCACGACAATGTCAAGGCGCTCGCGCCAGTCGGTTTCTTTCGCTGCCGTTTTGTTCGTCCGGATGAGTTCCATCGCTGTGATCTACGTCCGCTTTCCACTTTGGTGTTCGGCTCGCCGGAATATTCGGTTTCCAGCATCCTTGGATGCCGCCGACGGATGGGCCGTTTCGGCAATTTTCATCGATTACAACTGCTTGAGAAACCCGACCAGGACCGGCCGCGGAATATGCGACAGCGCGGCCGGCGGGATTTCATCCGCGACGATCCGTTGCACCGTGTCGGCGATTTTGGCTTTGTGCCCGCGAAGCTGCTGTTTGATCTGCTGTGCTTCTTCCAGTTCCCCTTCGAACATACAGATGGAGAACTCGATGACAAGTGATTCCACGTCGACATCGGGTACCGGTGCCGGTTTCGAACTTCGCGGCGCCGGTGTGCCGGTGGAAGCACCAGGCTTGCCGCCCCCTTCGCCGCCGCCGGCCAAGAGCGAATCGGCCAACGCCTTGGATTGCAGGTCACGCTTTCGCGCCGCTTTCTCTTCCGCCGCATCGACCGGTGCGAAATCCAGCGGCTCCGCATCCGCCATCGGAATGTAGACCCGCTGCTTGCACGACGGACACTTGCCGTGTTTTCCGCCGTTCTCGTCATCGGTCTTGATCATTTTGCCGCAATGGTCGCAGTGAAACTCAATCGCCACACCGATCTCCCGTTTTTCGACAAGGGGTTCTTGCGTCGATTCGATTGTAACCTCCCGAGCGCGCCCGTGACGAATCGCGGAGGAATTCCAAGGGTCGCGTCATGCGTGAGCAACACGCGGAAATAGGCGTGGCGTTTGTAGAAAAATTGCAGTCCGGTATTCACCTGCATTCGCGAAGCGGGGCGGGCCAACCAGGACACCCCGTCTCCGCCGCCCTCGCGCAGCGTGCGAATTGCGTCCCTGTGCCGCGGCCTCTATCTTGCGGTACATGTTGAACCCCCGTCCTATGCTCGCCGCCGGTTTTGCCGAGGCGCTCAACGATTTCTCGAACTGGCTTTCCGGATTTATCTGGTCGACGCCGCTGTTTTTTCTGCTGCTCGGCTGCGGGCTGGTGTTTTCCATCCTCTCCAAATTTGTGCAATGGCGAGTTCTTACGCACGGCGTCGCGTGCATTCGCGGCGATTACGACCGCCCGGAGGACGCGGGCCAGATCAACCATTTTCAGGCGCTCTGCGCCGCACTCTCCGCCACGATCGGCATCGGCAACATCGGCGGCGTCGCGGTTGCGATCTCGCTCGGCGGTCCGGGGGCGATCTTCTGGATGTGGGTCGTCGGCCTGTTCGGCATGGCGCTAAAATTCATGGAGTGCACGCTCGCGGTGATGTTTCGTGACGTGCGCGACGTGCCCGATCCCGGCGCGCCCGCAGCCGTCGAGCACGACATTGAAAGGAGCGCGCTCGCGTACGGTGACGAGCCGGAAGGCTCACAGGCCACCGCGCGCGGGGAAGTTCGCGGCGGGCCGATGTGGTATATCGAGCGGGGGCTTGTCGACCCGCTGAAAGCGCGGGGAAATCCGTTCTGGATGATCTTTAAGTTGCTCGCGATCCTGTTTGCTTTTTCCGCCATCTTCAACTCCTTCGGCGGCGGCAATCTTTTTCAAGGCTGGAACGTCGCCGACTCGCTGCAAACGAGCTTCGGCGTGCCGCGGCTTGTGTCCGCATGTATCGTGTCGGCGCTCGTGGCCTTCGTCATCATCGGCGGCATCAAACGCATCGGCAACGTCGCGTCCAAGCTCGTGCCGTTCATGTGCATTCTGTATGTCGCGGGCGCGCTGATTGTCGTCGTTCTGAATGCCGCCGAAATTCCGAAGTATCTCGCGATGATCATCCAATCGGCGTTTACCCCGACGGCGGGGAGCGGCGCGTTCATCGGCACAACTGTCTGGGTCGCGTTCGAGTGGGGTTTGCGACGGGCATGTTTTTCAAATGAAGCCGGCGAAGGCTCCGCGGCAATCGCGCACTCCGCCGCCAAGACCGACGAACCCATTCGTGAAGGTGTTGTCGCGGGCATCGGCCCGTTTGTCGACACGATCATCATTTGCACGATGACGGCGCTCGTGCTGCTGACGACCGGCGCGTGGGAACGCCCGCAGTTCGGCACGGTCGCATCGTTTGACCCGAACAGCCAGACCGCGGTTGTCAGTCTCAATTCCGACCTCGGTCCGCGCTGGTCGAAGCTGTACGCCGCTAGCCTCGCACCCGCGAGCAAGCTCGGCATCTACGTCGCGACCGATCCCTCCGCAAAGCTCGAAGTTGCGAACGCCGAGATCCCGCGGCCGGCGAACTCGGACGCGTTGTTCGCCGTACCGCAGTGGGACGCAGTGAAGGAAGTGAGCGTCGACTATTCGTCGGCGGTACAAGCCAATAAGGATCGGATTGAAGTGGGCCAGCCGGTACATCTGAATCTGGAGGGCGCTTCGCTCACGAGTTTCGCGTTTGATACGTCGATTCCCGGCTTCGGGACGTACATCGTTACGCTTGGCGTTTGCCTGTTCGCGTTCAGCACGATGATCAGTTGGAGCTACTACGGAGAAAAGGCCTCGGAATATCTGTTCGGCCCCGCGTCGATTCTTTTCTTCAAATTTGTGTTCGTAATTGTCGTTTTTCTCGGAATGGTGATCGAAAAATTTGAGACGGTCTTTAATCTTTCCGACGCGACTGCGGGCATGATGGTGCTCTGCAACCTGCCGGCGGTAATTCTGCTGTCGCCGGCAGTGATTCGTGCAGCGCGGCACTACTTTCGACGCCTTGACTCCGGCGATATGCCACCGGTTCGTAAACAAGTAGAGCGAATGCGATGAGCAATACTCCCGTCAGTACGACCACTCCGCCGCCGAACATTCCCGATCCGCGCCGTCAAAGCCGCATCTGGGCGACGTTCAAGGCGCTGATTCGTACGCGCGTTACGACCGGCCTGCTCGTCGTGCTGCCGATTTACATTACCTATTTGTTGGTGATGTTTGTCTTCAAGTTACTGCGTGACGCATCGCTCTGGCTGATCGTGTCGGTGCTGACGTTTTACGGAAAGACATTGCCCCCGGAGCGCGGGAGCGAACTCGCCAAGTGGTGGGGGCTCAAGACCGAAAACGGCGCGACGTCTGCAGACCCGGTCACGATTCTCGACGCACCCGTCGCCGAAGTCTTCACGCAAATGCCCGGACTCGCGAAGTGGATCGTTTCGATCATCGCGGTTCTGCTCACCATCTTCGTGCTGTATTCGATCGGCTTGCTCGCCGCAAACATCATCGGGCGACGCGTCATCGAGACGATGGAGTCGATCCTCGATCATGTACCGCTTGTCAAAACCGTTTATCGTTCTTCCAAGCAGATTCTGACGACCTTTACCGGCGATCAGGCGCAGAACTTTCAGCGCGTGGCGC
>JBFWWY010000416.1:0-3930 GCA_050245935.1 Phycisphaerae bacterium
TCGATTTTGCCCCCGTGCCGCTGATGCCGGAGATCAATCCGGAGACCGGGTCGTCGTGGGATCTTTCTTTCGCCTCCTTGCGAAGTGTGTCCCCCATCCACTGTGCCTACATGCGCAATATGGGAATGCGGAGTTCGATTTCCATATCGATTGTGTGCGACAATCAGCTATGGGGGTTGATTTCCTGCCACCACCGCAAGCCGAAGTTTGTTCCCTACAAAGTCCGCGCCATCACGGAGCTGTTGTCGTCCATCGTCTCGGGTCAAATTCAGCAGCTTTCGCAACGACAGGAATTGCTCACGCGCTTTCGAAAGTCCGAAAAGCTCCGGGAGAGTCTGAAGGAACTGGCGGCGTCGCGGTTTACGGCGGACGGCGTGGTTGCGGCATTCGCGCCGCTACTCGAACTTTTCGATGCGTGTGGATTCGCCGTCCTGTTTGATGCGGAATTGCGCACTGTGGGGAACACGCCGCCCGCGGACGTGGCAATGAAAATTCTCAGCCATCCCCGATTGAGACAAGAAGGGGTGTTCGCCACGCACGAGGCGATTCGCTTGCTGCCGGAACTTGCGCCCTACGAAAGTCACGCTGCAGGATTGCTGCACATTGCGCTGTCAGAAAACTCGTCCGATGCAATCGTGTTCTTCCGGCCCATGGCGGTGAACACGATCCGCTGGGCCGGCAATCCGAACAAAGCTGTTGAAGCAGACGGCACGTCGGAACTGCGGCTCAGTCCGCGGCACTCGTTCGCCGAATGGCAGGAATCCGTGAAAGGACAATCTGCACCCTGGGAACAGGCGGCGCTCGACAGTGCGCGGGAACTGGCGTCCGCGCTCCAGCTACTCGTCATCCAACCCAGTCTGCAGATCGACAAGCTCCATCGGGAACTGGTTGCGCAGAACAATGAGCTTTCGCAGTTTGCGCATTCGCTGACGCACGACTTGAAAGCGCCGCTCGTCACCGTTCTGGGCTGGGTTGGTCTTGCCACGGATGCGCTGGAACGGGGATCGACGTCTGAAATTGCAGACGCGTTGTCCCGGGTGACCAGAGCCGGCGAAAAAATGGATCGCATTGTCGAACACGTGTTGAAGGTCAGCCGCGACGGACGCGTCCTTGCCACGGAGAAAAGTGTCTCCCTCGATGCGATCGTCGTACAGGTGCGCGAGAATCTCGAGCGTCAGCTTTCGACGGCGGGCGCGGAACTGGCAGTCGTATCCGAGCTTGGCAACGTCATGGGGGATTCCGAACGACTTTATTCTGTATTCGAGAATCTGATCACCAATGCTGTGAAGTATGCCGGCGGTCGGGTTGAAATCGGCTGCCACAATGAAGATCGCGTCAAGAAGGTCTACGTTCGCGATTTCGGCCCCGGAATTCCGCCGGATCAGACCGAGAAGATTTTCGATCTCTTTGTGCGTCTGGATCGCGGTGGCACCGGAGATGGCGTCGGTTTGGCGCTCGTGCGCAAGATCATGGCCGCGCACGGCGGTCGCGTTCGCGTCGAATCCGCACCCGGACACGGAGCGACATTCTGGCTCGATTTCCCGCGATGAAACTCATGCGCGGCCTTTCCCTTGCCCGTAGGCTGACAATCACGTCACGCCCAATTCATTTTCTGCTCATTTGCATCGCCGATACTTGCGTGACGCCAATCCCGAGGGGATTGATGCCACAAGGCCCTTTGAAGGAGTTAAGAAATGTCGACCTCCAATACTTCCGTTCAATCCAGTTCTTCACGCACTTCAAGCGACGATTATCCAAATCTCGCGCAACAAGTTGAGGTCCTGAAGAAGGATGTCGCCAAGCTTGCCAGCGCAGCCGGCATTGTTGCCCGGCACCAGATTGACCCGATTGAGCAGTATGTCGAAAGAGAGCCGATGAAGTCTGTCGCGATCGCGGTTGGTATCGGCTGCTTGCTCGGCATTCTCTTCAGTCGCCGCTAATTGGACTTCGCAACGACAGAGATGAGCGCTGCTCCCATGCATGGCACCGAGTCGAAAACATCCGCGCAGCCCACGCCGGCAGCAGAAGCTGAGCAGAAATCCGCTCAGCTTCCGAATGAATTGATGAAGCTGTTGGAATTTGGTCGCTTTTACGCTCTGCTTCGCATGAAGCGGGTAAAGGCTTCCGCCCACAAAGTCTTCTGGACCGGCGTACTTTTATGCGCTGTTGCATTCAGCGGTGCCGTCGCGGTTGTCGCCAGCGTCTGCATGCTCCTCTGGAGCGCCGCGTCCGGACTTTCAGATCTCGCATCTTTGCCGCCGTGGGGAGGCCGGATGATCGTTTCGATCGCCGTCTTGCTCGGCGGCGGCGGTGCGCTGGCGATGATGATGTACAGCGCCCGCGCGCGGCTTCTCCGCGTCATCGCGCTGGATTACGAGGCACGAAAGCAAAATCAGCAACGAGTGTTTGGGGAGGACGTGGAACATGCCGCTCGAAAGCCGACCTGAACTTGAACTCGACCGCGAAATTCGAATTGCCGAGCAGGCAATCAAGAATCAATCTTGCATGATCTTGAGCCAATCCGGCACCTGGTTTCGACGTCACCCCTTTGCGCTCGGTCTGGCCATTGCAGCGCCGGTCGGGCTCATCGGCTGGCGACTCTGGCGGACTTTCTCTGGACGCCCCCAATCCGCCCCTGCGGAGCGCGGACGCGAGCCAGCCCAGACCCATCAGGGAGGACTCTTGGGCGACGTGATCAAGATCGCGACGCGCGGTCTCACCACCGCGCTGATTGCGAAAATGTCGCAAGCGGATGTCGATGTCAATGTGAAGACTCCTGCAAACGAGGCGTCTGTTCACGTCGATCGCGAAGACGACACTGTGCAGAACGTCGCCAGTCAACACTAATTTTTCTTGAGACTTGATTCACCACCCGATCAATAAATGGATCGCGCTTTTACTGCCTAGAGCATCTTTAATCCAATCGTAGCGTGTAGCCGCAGTGTTTGATGCAATTGATTGCGTCGGTTGGGGTGACGCGGTCGAGGACGGCCTGGATGTTGGACCAGAGTGATTTCTGGGTGCGACACGCGAGACTGCGTAGCGCTTGTTTCACTTTGGAAAAAATCATCTCGATCGGATTCAGGTCCGGACTGTACGGCGGCAGGAAGACGAGTCGCGCACCGGCGGCCTCGATCAAATCTCGGACCGCGCGCGACTTGTGGCTCGAGAGATTGTCGAGGATGACGATGTCGCCGGGACACAAGCGCGGAACGAGAATCTGGGCGACGAAGGCGGTGAATAGCGTGGCGTTCACCGCGCCGTCCACCATCATCGAGCAACGCATCCCGCGGACACCCAGTGCGGCGATCAGCGTTGTGGTTTTCCAGTGACCGTGCGGCGTTCGATACCGGACCCGTTCGCCGCGCAATGCGCGTCCGCGCAAACGGGTCATGTTTGTTTTGGCCCACGTTTCGTCGATGAAAATCAGTCGCTGGCAGTCGATGCGCGACTGGAGGCGCTTCCAGATTGCGCGGCGCCGCGCGACGTCCGGCCGCGTTTGCTCGAGCGCATGGATTGTCTTTTTTTAAAAGTGAAGCCGAGACGTTTGAGTGCGAGACAGATCGCCGCTTCGGTACAGTCAACGCCGAGCGCGGCGCGCAGTTCCAGCAGCGTCGCATCGGGCGATTTTCGCACCAGCGCGGCGAGCCTGGCACAGTCGATCTTGATGATGGTCGCACCGCCGCGCGGTCGCGGCGTCGTCTCACCCGCTTCGCGGCGGCGCTGCTTCACACGCCGCGCCCATGCTTTGGAAACTTGAAAGAGATTGGCGATCTGCTTCGTCGCCATCCCGCAGTCATACGCCGCCAACACGCGATCGCGCAGATCCTGTCCGTACGCCACACCCATCCCTGGCTCCTTTTTGGTCACCCATGAACCCAAAAAGAAGCCTACGCACGCCATCCAAAATGCGCAACCCTAACATGCGCC
>JBFWWY010000417.1:0-3929 GCA_050245935.1 Phycisphaerae bacterium
GGTATAGGAGGGGGCGTTACTGCCGTGTGCCTGGCTCTTGAAGCGTCTTACCCAGCCAGCGCATCGCAGCTTCGCGTGCTCCGGACGAAAGTCCGTCGGCGACATCAACCCGTTTCTCTTCAAATACAATGCGATCTGAGAATCCGTAGTCGCCATAGCGTTGTTGAGGGATGTTGCGAACCGCTGATGATTCGGCAATGTTGCCGAGCGACAGAAACGGACGCGGATAGATGCCCGCCACCACGTCACCCATTCCACCCCATGTGTGAATCTTCGGAATCGTCATCAAGCTGCACAGCGGCGAAACAGTTTCCTCACCTTTGTGACCGGCGGCCGCGTCAAATTCGCGTAGTCCGCCAATCGCGATGGTCGCCGCAATTTCTTCGTAGACAAAACCGATCATCGCCGCCAGCGACGCGCCTTCTCCGACGCCGAGCACGCCGATGCGCTTGGCGTGAACATCTGGCCTGCGCGAAAGACAATCCGTCGCAAACCACATTTCGCTCAACTCTTGTGCGAGCAGCGAGGATCCGTCCATCAGCCGTTTGCACGCCTCGGCTGAATAGGCTGCGTCTTCCCCAGGAGAACGCAGCGATGGAAATTCACCTTGACCTGCGTCGTTGTCCGCCTTGCGACTCTCATAGCCGTGACGATCGTAGCACATCACGACATACCCACGCTTGCACAACTCCACCGCGAAACTCGTGTCCCCGACGCGTGGCGTTTCCGCGAAATACCGCTTTCCTCGTTCATAACTTCGCAGCTCTGCCGCGCCGGGATGCACAAGCACGACAGCCGGGAGCGGGCCGGTTCTGTTTTTCGGCACGTAGACAAAGGCCTTCACTGGTTCTTTCCCGATTCGGTACGCGAGGTGCGCGCGCGAAAACTCGGGGAAATCATCGGTGTGCAGCGTTTCGACTTCGATATTCCAGCGATTGGGCATCGTTCCCAGCAACTGCAGAAACTTCCAACGGCTTTCGAGTCGCTTGTGAAATTCGTCGTACTCCGCGTCGGCGGCTTCCGTCACTTCGTACTGCCGCTGCAATTCCGCCAGCTTTTGCTTGAGTTCGTCGCGAATTGCGGCGTATTCCGGATCGTCATACACGCTGACGAGTTCGTCCGGATCCTTCTCCAAATCGAACATCTCCCACTCGTCGAGCTTGTAAAAGTGCATCAACTTGTAGCGGTCGGTCCGCACGCCGTAATGCCGCGGCGTCTTGTGCGCGCCGAGGTCTTCATAGAAGTGATAATAAATCGCGTCGCGTGGCTGCGGCATCGTGCCGGTTTTCAATGCCGGCACGAGACTGCGTCCCTGCATGTCATCGGGAATCGTCGCACCTGCGAGATCGAGGAACGTCGGCGCGAAGTCGAGGTTCTGCACGAGATTGGTATTTACCGTTCCCGGCGGCGTCGCGGCGGGCCAGCGCGCAACAAGCGGCATTCGAAACGACTCTTCGTACATCCAGCGTTTGTCGAACCAGCCGTGCTCGCCGAGAAACCAGCCCTGATCGGACGAATAAACGACGATCGTATTTTCCGCGAGGCCACTTTCGTCGAGATAGTCGAGGATGCGGCCGATATTGCGATCGAGCGAATCGATACAGCGAATGTAATCTTTCGCGAAGCGCTGATAGCGCCACTTCCACAGCGCCGCGCCGCTCAGCTTCGCCGCGAAAAACGCTTCATTCTCGGGCCCGTAACGCTGCTCCCAGATTTTCTTCTGTTCATCATTCAGTTGATACTTCGGCGTTTCGAGATGCAGGTCCGCCGGGCCCATGCGATCAAGCGACATCTCCGCATACGACCACGCCGACGAGCGATTGGCCCAGTCATCAAATAGCGTCGGCGGTTCGGGAATGGTGACGTCGTCATATTTGTTGATGTCGTCGAGATCGGGGTCCCACATGCGGTGCGACGCCTTGTGCTGCACCATCAGCATGAACGGCTTGTCGGCTTTGCGTTGTTCCTTCAGCCACTCAAGCGACAGATCGGTGATGATGTCGGTGGTGTAGCCGGTGAGTTCGCGGCGCTTGCCGTTCTGAATCATATCGGGGTTGTAGTACGTTCCCTGATTGTTCAGCGTGTCCCAGTAGTCGAAGCCGCGCGGCTCCGTCCGCTGGTGCCACTTCCCGATCAGCGCCGTCTGATAGCCGGCCTGCTGCATCAGCGGCGGGAACGTCAGCAGCCGCGTATCGAAAATCCGCTCATTGGTGGTGTGGCCGATCATGTGCGTGTGTTTGCCGGTGAGAATCACCGCGCGACTGGGCGCACAGATCGAATTCGTCACATAGCAACGGTCGAAGCGAATCCCTTCGTTCGCAATGCGATCGATGTTCGGCGTTTTGTTGCGGTTGGAGCCGTAGGCGCTGATCGCCTGCGCACCGTGATCGTCCGAAAAGATGAAAATGATATTGGGACGCGCGGCCGGTTCTGCCTGTGCGGTCGGGTGAGCGCCGCTGTGCTCGCCAAGGAAACAGCCTAGGACGACTATGGCGAAGTAAGAGAATTGCCTTTGCGAAAAACGTCTGCCTAGAATGGCGCGGAAATTCTCGTGTTTGGGCACATTCGGGCTCGGCGTAGGAGAAGCGTGCACGTTAGCTCCTTTTTCGAGTGCGGGAATGAAAACGCTTGCAGCGAGCCAGTGTAAGTCAGAAGCGACGGATCGCAACGGACCCCGAAAGAGGTTTCAGACGCGAGGATGCGAAAAAGCCGTAACTGCTTGCAACTGCGGAATGCAATGAAGCGCAGTTCGTATTTTGTTCGTCATTTCGGGTTGCTGAAAAGTTCGTTATGAAAGCGCTTGCAATTGAATTTGAGAACCATACAATAGGGACTGCGTGAAGAAAGCGGACGCCTTCCTACGTCAGTTTGACTTGCGCGAATAAGATCCCATGTGAGAATGTCAATGCATGTCGCATTCACAGAACCGGCCCTAAAATCAGTACTGCAATGCAAGCGATTGCATTGCCGGAGGACAACCGGCATGACGAAGCTTTCCCGCCGCAGATATTCGGCTTTCACCCTGATCGAACTCCTCGTTGTCATCGCGATTATCGCACTGCTGATCAGCATCCTCCTCCCGTCGCTGCAGAATGCGCGCGAACAGGCGAAGCGCGCAGTCTGCGCCTCGAATGAGCATCAAATCTTGTTGTCGACTCAGTATTACATGGAAGAGGAGATGGGGCACATTCCGTATATCCCCGGATCCACCCAGCAGGATTGCAACGCGCCGTATCGGCAATTTTATCAACTCTTTCGCTTTTACAAGTACCTTCCAGAATACAAGTTTTTCCGTTGTCCCAGTGCAACGGGCTCAAGCTCCGTGAACATCTTATTTGGTCAAACAAGTACCGCGGCAATTCCCGGTGACGATCAAGCGGCTTTTGCACGAGGATCGCACTATTTCGTTCGGAAGTCAGATGAGTTTTATCGAAATGAAGCTTTTCCGCGTCAATTCTGGCCGCTTTTTGATCCGTTCCAATTGCCTTCTGAAGAGTTTCCAGAGCTTTACACAGAGTACTTCTGGAACGATTACAACCCGGCGTCCTGCATCGCAGTAAATCCCAATGGTTTACGTGATCAGATCAATCTGCGGGTGCCGTATCTCAACGGCGGAGTAATCGACAAGATCCCGCATCCTAATTTAGCTGTCCCTTTGAACGAGTTTGGATGGTTCGACTGGGAAGATAGCGGGAAAAAGATGCGCCATAAAGGCGGTTTAAATTTAGGCTTCCTGGACGGTCATGTGGAGTACAAGAAACAACGTTCCTTTATTGATAATGGAACTCCCGAGATGGAGCGGCAAGATATCGACCCCTATGGCTGCCGACCCTTCTATCAGTGGGGCTTAACACGATATGGCCCTGTGTAAGCTTAAAGTTGTTTTGAATCCCGACAATTTCTTCGGAGGAGATAAGCAATTGAGGCAG
>JBFWWY010000418.1:0-3916 GCA_050245935.1 Phycisphaerae bacterium
CGCACCTTGCAATTGGAGCTGCGCCGTTGCACGACTTTCCACGGGGCCTTCTCTTCCGGTACCCTTCGGAACTTGTGAATCCGAAGCTTGATCAGGATAACTCGCTCCTTCCCCGCCTGATTGTGGGTGTTGCCGTGAGTGCAGCGATTGTGGTCGTCATCGCAGCCACGGCGTTTTCGCCATCGGCTGCAGTGACATCGGTCATCGTGGACGGTGAGACACCGTCCGGTGTCGACGGGGCAACGGTCGCACTGCGGGGCATCGCGTTGCAGTTGCATGGTCCGGATAACGACGAGCAGTACAAGACCGCAATCGATGAAATCGCTGCGCTTGGGGCCAATTCGATATTGCTCACCGCACACGGATACATGGAGCATGCACGGGCCAACGCCATTCACATCGATATGCGGAAATCTCCGACGCCCAGTCAGGTGGAGTCGCTCATTGCGCATGCGCAGTCGCGGGGATTGCGCGTCATGCTGATGCCGGTCGTGCTGCTGTCGCATCCGCGCGGCAGTGAATGGCGGGGGACGATCGATCCGCCGGACTGGGACGACTGGTGGAAGGAGTACGAGCAATTCGTGATGTTCTATGTGGGAATTGCGAAGCGCGCCCGCGTGGAAAGCTTTATCGTCGGTTCTGAATTGGTCTCAACAGAAAAGTTTACGGACAAATGGCAGAGATTGATCGGGAACGTGCGCGCAGCGCTGCCAGAATGTCAGCTCGGGTATTCTGCGAACTGGGATCACTACAAGCCGATTGAGTTTTGGGATCGGCTCGATTTCGTGGGGATGACCAGTTACTACAAACTTGCGAAGAAGGATGCACCGACTGTCGAAGAAATTGTGCGCAGTTGGCAGCCGATCCGGGACGAAATCACGTCGTGGCGCGCGGAAATCGCCAAACCACTCGTACTGACAGAGGTGGGCTGGTGCAGCCAGGAAGGGGCGGCGAAGGCCCCGTGGAATTACTACCAGAATATGAAGGCTACGCCGGCTGGGCTGGAAGAACAGCGGCGGCTGTATGAAGGATTTCTGCAGGCGTGGGCGGGTACTCCCGGGTTGCACGGCGTGATGTGGTGGGAGTGGACGACCGAAGCCGGCGGTGCGGACGATTACGGCTATTCGCCGAAAGGCAAGCCGGCGGCGGATGTGTTACGTGATTGGCTGAGAGAACCGGAAAAGTCGCGCTAGAACTGACTGCGTCGCGCGCCTTCGATGAAATCGGTATACGCGGGCGTCTGACCTTCGTGGCCGAACAGGATCGCAATCTGGCCGCGATGGTAGCTCGAATGCAGTTGAATGTGCGTGAAGATATCGCGGGGCGTGTTGGACCACGTTTCACCTTTGGAATTCGAATACGTTATCGATGTACTCCAAAAAGATTCGTCGCGGTTGAGCAGGCTGCGCCACATCGCGTAACCGCTCGCGAGCAGCGCGCTTGCGTCCACGGTGCGCGGATCGGGCCAAACGTCGATCGCAGGGCAGAGATGCAGACGTGAAAGCCAGAGCGTATACGTCGCGCCGATATGCGCGAAGATCTTTCGTGTGCGATGTTCGTGCGCGAAGCCGGACGCAGCGAGCGCTGCGGCGGTTTCATTGTTTGCCCACTCCTCATAATCCAACAGGCGCGCGAGCGCGCAGGCGGTAACTTTTTCCACCGCTATGCTCCGATGTCCTGATTCCAGAGGTCGGGACGCGCCGCGATAAACTCGCGCATCATTTCGATACACTCCGGCAGGTTGAGAATTTCAAGCGTTACACCGCGCGAACGGACATAATCTTCCGGCCCCCGAAACGTGACATTTTCGCCGATGACGATTTTCGGAATCCCGTACAGCAGGGCGGTGCCGCTGCACATGTCGCAGGGTGAGAGCGTGGAATAGAGCGTGCAGCGCTGATAATCGCGGGCATCGAGACAGCCGGCCATTTGCAGGCAATCCATTTCCGCATGGAGGATCGGGTTGGCCTGCTGTACGCGCTGATTGTGGCCGCGTCCGATGATCCTGCCATCGAGAACGAGTACCGAGCCGATGGGAATGCCGCCGGCGTCGCGCCCTTTGCGCGCTTCGGCGATGGCGGCCTGCATGAATTCGTCCATGCGCGCTCCTTCGTGCGTCGTGAAAACACAGATTTTGACGCGATTCGATTCTTTAGACAAATGATCGCGCCATGGTCGTGTGGTTCGCGACGCAGCGTCCCCCACCCTACGCCGCGATTCTGTCAGTCGCCTTACGACGTCGTTCTGGCGCGGCTAAGGATGGGGCACGCCCGTTGCGATGGGACATTCGCATGCCTGAAAGCTTGTTTTTGTGGGCCGGACCGTCGCCAATGCAATTCAGGAATTCGCATTGATCCATTCTCTGACCTGCATATCAATCTCATCACGAACGCGCCGCGTCACGCGCATGCGATCTTCTTCGCTGCCGGGCGCTTTCGGGGGATCATCAAAACCGCGATGAAGATATTTTCCGCCGTTGGGGAAATGCGGGCAGTTCTCGTCGGCGTCGCTGCAGACGGTGATCACGAGATCGAAGTGTTGATTGAGAAACGGGTCGATGGATTTGCTTTGCTGCTTGCTGATGTCGATGCTTTTTTCGGCCATCGCTTGAATCGCGAGCGGGTAGACGCGGCCGCTGGGGTGTGTGCCGGCGCTGACGACTTCCCACTTGCCGTCACCATATTGCCGCCAAAAAGCTTCGGCCATCTGCGAACGACAAGAATTACCGGTGCAGAGGATGATGACGCGTTTTTTGGGGCTCATGTCGTTGTCTCCGGCCTGACGACTCGTCTCTGACGCGGACTGGGTTGTTGTACAGCCCGCGCCCGACACCATCATCAGTGTCGAGATAATCAGTATACCGATTCGCATAGGGGTCCTTTCCGAGTCGAAAAAGCGCAACGGACGGCGCGATCCATCGCGACGTATCGCAAGTTTCGGTGGAAACCTAACGGGCGAATGCAAACGCGGGATGAAGCGGAGATGATCGTCTGATTTGGCTGATCCCATGTCAACAAAACGCCGGGCCGCTAAGTTCACGCGACCCGGCGTTCAGAAATCGCTTCGCTGTTAGAAACGTGCTAGTCGTCGCAGCCGGTCCCGCTCGTTAACAACGCGACGAAAGGTCCGATGTCGCTGACGGAGACCACGTTGTCGTTGTTCACGTCGGCATTCTCAATGTCGCAACTCGGGAATTGCACGGCATATTCGGCGGGGTTGGTAAGTGCCAGAACAAAGCCGCCAATATCCGACACCGTGACGATTCCGTCACAATTCAAATCGCCGGGAGGCGTGATGCCGGTAAAGCCGATCACGCGGATGACGCGATCGCCGCCGCCGAAGGTCGAGAAGAGAAAATCGCCGGTGAGCGGATCGATTGCGGCACCCTCCGCGCCACCGAGGCCCGTCAAGAAAATGCGACGTGTCGCGACGATGGCATCGCCGTTCGCATCAATCTCGTACGCGACGACGCGTCCGAACGCGTATTCGCAAACGAGGACGCTATCCGCAGCGAAGCCCGGATTGCCGGCCGCGATGTATACGAGACCCTCGGGACCACCGCCGATGAAGATTCCCGGGTTGACGGGATTGATCGTGAAAGTGCCGCTGCCGTCCGGGGTGATCGTGGTGTCGTACCACGTGGACGCGTTGTAGGAAAGAATCTTCAGCCGGCCGGCGCCTGGAAAGCCCTCCGGTACGAATTGAAGGGTTCCGGTCGATGCTGCGACACCCAATGCAGTCAAAGGCGTCAGCAAATCAGGGGACGTGCTGCCGGGAAGCAACTGCCCGATGTGGTTGTCGTTGAATGTCGTGTAAAAGAGAACGCCGTTGGGGCCGTAGGTCAGACCGCCGTCGATTCCAGCGGTCGCGCCGTTTGCATTTGCAATCGCCACGGCGTCGCCGCACTCGAATCCAA
>JBFWWY010000419.1:0-3911 GCA_050245935.1 Phycisphaerae bacterium
CCGCCGACTTTCCCGCTTACCTCCAGACGTTCGACGCGAGCTGGACCGCCAACCACGCTGCACTCAATGACGCGATCGACAAAGGGCTGCCCGAATCCGTCCACGTGAGCTTTCCGTCGCCGCTTACGATGCGAATCGTCAATGCCGAAGACCCGGCCAACGTCGGCACCGGCTTCATCAACGACAAACTCGAATACGTCTTTGTCGGCGACCTTTCCGGTGCGTCGGAGGGCGACACCGCCGGCGGCGGCGTCATCACCGCTGCAACGATCGAAGGCGCGTTCGATGTGGAAAACCTCACGACCGAAGGTACTGTCAGCAAGCGCATCGCGGCGTTCGGCGGTGCGGCGGGCGACGTCGCGCGATCCTGGGTGGTCCGGCTTTCGTGGGAGTACACCGGCGAGAAAACCGGTAACTAAAATCCGAGACGCATCATTCTGTAGCCTTCCCAATCAGAACCCCCCGCGCCAAGCGGGGGCCGGGATCATCGAAAGCAACCGTAGCGTCAGACCCCCGAATCCGACGGGGCGACTTCTGAAAAGCTCGTTTTGCTCTTCCCGCACGAAGCGCAAAATCCCCACCGATTTTTCTTGCGTCGCCGTTACCCCCCGCCGATAATGCTCGCGGTTTCATATTTCTTCCCTCTGACGTCGGTGATCGCCGACTCAGGGAGCTTCGAACCATGTCGCGGACTTTGGACCGATACCAACCCGTCCTTATTCCATCCCTTTTTTCAAAAGGAGTCTGCGATGTCTCGAGGTTCGAATCTGCGCGGCGTAGCGCACAGCGTCATCATCTTTTCATTGCTTCTGGTTTCGACGAACGCCTTGGCAACAGGAGGTAGACCGTATATTGCCAACTACTATGTAAACACCACAATTGATGACCCCTTTCTGACCGGCGAGGACGGTGGATTACTGTCTATTCGCGGTGCGATCTCGCGTGTCATTACCGATTGGCTCCCCTATGATCCCATTCGAACTGTGATCCACATCCCGGCGGGGCATTACGAGCTTTCCTACACCGCGGGCAGTCCCGAAAATGAAATTGAACCCATCTATTTGGGCTACCATCAATACCAGCATTTGGAACTTCGCGGTGCAGGCCGAGAATCGACAATTCTAGATGGCGGGTCCCAGTCCTTCCTTTTGCGAATACAGACGAATTCAAATCAGTCGGTCTCGATTACCGATTTGACGGTGCAAAATGGTCGCAACCGGCAAGTCGGCGGCGTGGAATCTCGCGGAAATGTTTTCATCGAGCGTTGCACCTTTCGCAATTGCGTTGCAGGCACAAATACATTATTACTCCGGCCACTAAATTGTGAACGTTCCAATCCCACGGAAAAGCGGTGAAGCTAAGTAAATTCGGATCTCAACAAGTTCAGCAATAAGTGGCCGGATTAATAAGTGGAAGCGGGGGAGGAATAACTCATCTTTTTCGACAACTGACGATCCGGGACTGCATTTTTGAGAATTGCAGTGCGGGAAGATACGGAGGCGCGATTTATTCAATTGATGCACCGATCGCTGTCGAACGTAGTACCTTCACGAACAACTATGTCATCAGTGCAGACGGTGGCGCGATCTTTTCACGAGGCCCACTTACCATCATTGACTCCGTCTTTTTCAACAATCGCGCTGGGCGGCAAGGTGGTGCAATCACCGCATACGGCCCCACCACCATCGACCATTGCACAATCGTTAACAACCGTAGCAACGCGGATGGTGTTGGCGACGGCAACGGCGGCGGCGTTCGCACCGTGAACAGCGTTCTCACGCTGTCGAGTTCGATCATCGCCCATAACCGAAACGGCGCGCCAGGTGCCGACGCACCCGACGACCTCAGCGGTCGCCTCGACTCCGCCGGTTACAACATCATCTCCGCTGTCACGGAGCAAACCATCATCGACGGCGACGTCGCGAACGATCTCATCGAGGTCGATCCGCTGCTCGGACCTCTCGATACCGCCGAAGACCTGCCGTTCTACCCGCTGCGGCCCGGCAGTCCTGCAATCGACGCGGCGAGCGGAGATTGCGCGATCTACGACCTGCGCGGCCGCGCGCGACCCTTCGATGGCGACAACGACGGCGTCGCGCGCTGCGACATCGGCGCGGTCGAATATCGCGTCACGCAAGGTGACATGAATTGCGACAATGCGATCACGGTCTCAGACATCGGTGGTTTCGTTCTCGCTTTGACGCAACCAAATACGTATGAAGCAACGTTCCCCGGCTGCGAACGCTTCAACGCCGACGCGAACGGCGACGGGGCACTTACCGTCAGCGACATCAGTGATTTCATCGGGTTGTTGCAGTAGGTGTTCAACACGTCCCTGCCCGCGCGGGCAGGGATGTATTCTGGCACGTCGGCTCGATTTTGATTCCGCGGGTCCCTTACCGCATGAAAGCTCGCACGCGCCGCCCACATTTTTTCTTAACTCTTCTGCTTCGGCGGGAAGTTACGCAGCTTGCATAAAGCGGTTCCCTGAAGCGGCTTATATTAATTCAGGGAAAAGTCGAACCGACAATTGTGCTGTTCGCCGGTGCGATTCGCATTCGGTAAGCAGGTTCAGCTGCGATTCAAGTATTGTGGGATTTTTTGTGCCTCTGGGAATCAAATGCACCGCGCCTTTGTTGACTCCTTCACCAGCTCATTCCGGCACATGGCGTTGTCCATGACCTTATCTCGGGAGGCTGGCTTCATATCTTTTTCTTTAAGGAGTTCGAAATGTTTACCGCTTTGAAATGGCGCAGCGTCGCGCACGGGGTCCCGTTATTGTTCCTGACGCTGGCATTGAAGCCCGCGCTGATTGCCGGCGATGCGCCGGAGACAACGCATTACCACGTGACAACGACCGTTGATGATCCGAATTTGGATGGCAGGGATGGCGGACCACTGTCCTTACGCGGCGCTTTGCGGGTAGGAACGTATAACGCGAACACCACTACATTGAGCCGCGTTGTTATTCACGTTCCCGCCGGGACGTACCGGATGGACTATTCCGCACAGGATGGTTTTGGTTACGGGCTGAATGTCAGCATTTATGGGCAACAATCCTACCTCCACATCATCGGTGCCGGACGTGAGGTCACTGTCATTGATGGTGCGAACCTAATGTTTTCCTGGTATCTGCAAACGCCCGACGACTCGTTTATGACTTTTTCCGATGTCACAATTGCAAATCGAAGAAGTAATGCCGGTGGTGCTTTCGATATCCGCGGAAACGTCACGTTTGAGAATTGTCAATTCTGGAATTGCAGCGGTGGGGAATTCGGATCGCACATTGGATCCGGGGGTGCAATTTTTCACCGGCACCGCGCGTTAAACCTCCGCGATTGCATATTCAAGAACTGCGTCGCCCGCCAACTTGGGGGCGCCGTGTATTCAGATGTTGGATCAGTTACCGCTGAGCGCTGTACGTTCCTGGGCAATGCCGCTGCGCTCGGCGACGGCGGGGCGATTTTCGCGCGGGGTCCGCTGCAAGTTTCGGATTCCGTCTTTGTCAACAACATTGCTGGTCGTCTGGGTGGCGCGATCGTTGCCTATGGCCTCACCACAGTCGACCACTGCACCATCGTCAACAATCGCAGCAATGCCGACGGAATTGAAGACGGCAATGGCGGCGGAATACGCACGATCAACAGCGTACTCACGCTGTCAAACAGTATCGTCGCACACAACCGCAACGGAGCACCGGGACTTGACGCAGAGGACGATCTCAGCGGCCGCCTTGTTTCTGCCGGCAGTAATATCATCTCCGCCATCACGGAGTATACGATTCTCGACGGCGACGTCGCGAACGATCTCATCGAGGTCGATCCGCTGCTCGGACCTCTCGATACCGCCGAAGACCTGCCGTTCTACCCGCTGCGGCCCGGCAGTCCTGCAATCGACGCGGCGAGCGGAGA
>JBFWWY010000420.1:0-3909 GCA_050245935.1 Phycisphaerae bacterium
CGCCGTGCTGGATCTGAAGCTCTTCGTGCTGGCTTACTCCGTGCTGGGGGCCATTTTCCTGTTCCCGCTCGCGATCTCGTTGCTGGTCATGAACAATCGCCGCGACTGGATTTCCGCTCCGTTTCGAAATCGAACACCCACCAACGTCGTGTTGGCGATGACCGCTCTTTTCTTTGTGGTGTACGGCGTGCTTGAGATCCGCAGCAGAATGATCTGAAGAACAGAGTTGTGCTCAAATGCGTGGTATTGTGAAGAATTGTGGAACCTGAGAACTTTTTTGCCACTTTCCCGCGGAAGCTGCGTTTAACAATACAGAAGCTTCTTGAGCCATCCCAGCGCATGGGCCGCGATCCGGCAACAACAGCCGCTCGCGGCCCATTTTTATTGATGTGGTTGCGAGTAGGTTTCGATATTTTGTGCGGACGCTATCGGGAGGGTCGCTGAATCTCGTATTTCTTCAGACGATAGCGGAGATTGTCTCGACTGATGGAGAGCGCCTTCGCAGCCCGCGTCTGATTCCAGTTATTTTCGACCATTGCTTTGACGATCATGTCCCGTTCAAAATCGGGAATCGCAGCGATGTTGACCGGTGTTCGACCACCGTCGGCCGCACCACCGTTCAATTCGCGCGGAAGAAATTCCGGAAGAATCACGCCGTCATCCGCGAGCAGTACCGCGCGCTCGATCACGTTTCGGAGTTCACGGATATTGCCGGGCCATGGGTATCGGAGAAACAGGTCGGCGGCATTTTCACTAAGCGTCGGGACCGGCCGCGCGAGTTCAGCGGCAACCTGCATCTTGAAATGAGTGGCGAGCAATAAGATGTCGTCTTTGCGACTTCGCAACGGCGGCAATTCGATTGGAAACACATTCAATCGATAAAACAGATCTTCACGAAAAGTTCCCGCATCGATGGATTCCTTGAGATTGCGATTGGTAGCCGCGATGACGCGGACATCGCACGACACCGCATGCGTCCCTCCCACGCGGACGAATTCTCGTTCCTGCAACACGCGCAGCAGCTTGCTCTGCGTCGCGACATTCACATCACCGATTTCGTCGAGGAATAAGGTGCCGCCGTCCGCGAGTTCGAAGCGACCGATTTTTTGGCCGGTCGCCCCCGTGAATGCGCCCGCTTCGTGCCCGAAGAGTTCGCTTTCCAGCAATGTCTCGGGAAGCGCAGCACAATTGACGGGAATGAAGGGATTTCTGCCGCGTTTGCTGCTTTCGTGAATCATCCGCGCGGTGAGCTCTTTTCCCGTCCCCGTTTCTCCCAGCAATAACACCGTTGCGTTCGTTGCGGCGACTTTGCTGACGAGGCGCTTCACCTGATCGAGTGCAGTGCTTGCGCCCACCATGACGTTCTTGGCACCTTTTTCCTGCTTCAGTACGACATTTTCGCGACGTACGATTTCATGGGCGCGCGCCCGCGCGACACTCGCCGCCGCGAGATTTCCGAAGATGCAGAGAATGTCCAGATCGCGTGTCGTAAAGGCGGCATTTCGCTTATTCACGACCTCGATGACACCGATGATTTCACCGCGATGCTCCATCGGGGCTGCGACGAGTCCTCGCGTCCGAAAGCTCGCGCGTGCATCGATTCCCTTAAAAAAAAATTCCGACTGCCCAACGTCGGTGACGAGCAACGGCTCACCACTTTGCGCAACTTTCCCGGCCACGCCGAGCTTCGCGTCGAACTCTTCCCCCAGCAACATCGGGGCACGGTCGCCGACGGCTGCCGAGAAGACCAGACGTCGACGCTGCCGATCCAGCAGCAGCACGGAGCTGGCTTCCGCGTCCAGGACGCGCGCTGCGGACTCCGCCACCGCTTCCAGCGTCTCGGGCAATTCCAGCGTTGCATTAATGGTTTTGGACGTTTCCAAAAGTGCCGCAAGGACCACGGGGTCAGATTGCGTGGGCGAGGAAAGACTAGGCTGTTCTGAATCGGGCTTCACAACTTTGCTCGTAATGGCACGTGAGAGAATCGCACACGATTTCAGCCCGGCATGGGACACTTACGCTAACAGAACGTGGGAAAACGTCAATGCGGAATCGCTCCCGGTCGCTTTTGCCGCGCAAACTCGATGCTGCAGACCCATCGCTCACCGACTACCCAAATGGGTACGCCCTTTGACACTACACATGGGTAGTTTTCAACCATTAGGCCGCAGCGAACAAACATCCGACATCGTTCCAACATCGACACGCGAGCACGCAAAGAGAATTGCTTCTTCAACGCGGCCGCGCATCACGCGCCGTCTCGGCCCCGGCGCGCCGACTGAAATTCTCCTGTTTTGTCCTATAATGCGACCTGCGGACGAAATTTCGGAACAATGCGCGAACGCAATACCGCCGCGACACGTACTTTGGGGTGTCATTGAGCGATTCACGAACCGACGAGCAGTTGCTTTCCGCTCACAAGGCGGGTGATTCTCAGGCGCTCCCCTGCCTGATTCATCGCTATTCGCGTGAATTGCACACATTCTTGGCAAGATTTGTCGGCAATGCCGCAACTGCAGAGGACCTCGTGCAGGACGTGTTTGTCCAAGTACATACTTCCGCCGATACTTTCGACTTGTCCCGGCGTCTCAAACCCTGGCTGTATACGATCGCCGCCAACAAGGCCCGCGATTTCCTGCGCAGCCGACGCCGGCGCGGCGACATATCACTGTCCGCGAGCGCTGATTCGGACTATCGCCAAGATCCCCTGGAACGTCTCGGCGTAGACGATCGCGCCCCGACGGATTCGCTGGAAGAACAAGAACGTGCCGCGCAGGTGCGCCGCTTGATTCAATCCATGCCCGAGCACCTGCAAATGATCCTGTTGATGGGCTATTACCAGCAGATGCCGTATGCGGAGATCGCGGAAGCACTGGAAATTCCGATCGGCACCGTGAAATCGCGGCTGCATGCCGCCGTCCAGCATTTCGCCAAGTTATGGCACGAAAACGAACCTGCGCCGGATAAGGCCGTATCAAAACCGTGAGTAAAAAAGAAAAACAGCGCATGGATGATGAATTGATGTACCGACCGGAACTCATTGACCTGATCTGCGACAAGCTCGATCCTTCGGCTGCGGCGGCGTTGCGATCGCAAGTTGAGAAGGACGCGCGACTTGCGCAAGAGTATCGGGAGATGCAGGAGATCGCGGGGTTGCTTAGCGCCTGGCGCATTCCATCGGACACACAGCTTGAAGATCGAATGTCGGCGGGTGTTGCCGCGAAAGTAAAGGCCCTGCGAACGCCGCGCGAAAACGAGCTCAACCGACCGCCGATCATCCTACGCATGGGCAATCTGCGTGACATCATCGCGGCCGCTGCCATCGTGGTTCTGGTGGTGGGTCTGGGCGTGCCTGGTCTTCTGAATATGAAAGCGCGCAATCAGCGCATCGGCTGCGCGAATAATCTCGCGATGTTGGGACAGGGACTTCAGCAATACGCGGCGACGTATGCGTCGAGCCTGCCCTTCGCAGGATGGGATTCCTCGAATTCGTGGCAGACGCAGACCGGGCAGCCGGGAGAAGCAATGCCGAACCGCGCGCATGTGTTCCCGCTGCTCCAGCAGGCGTATGTAACCGATCCGCGATTGTTCATCTGCCCTTCCAAGAACGACGTGCCGCTGACCCGCGATGATGTGCGTACGCTCCAGAGCTTTCCGGAAGCGCGCAATCTCAGTTATGCCTATTTCAACATGGCGGGCGTTCGTCCGCGCGTCGACGCGAACAACGCGCTGCCGATCCTTTCCGACGACAATCCGTTATTCGACAACGGCATGCCCGTGTTTCGGCTGAAACGCTTTACGCATAGCGACCCGACGCTGGTGAATTCCGATGCCCATCGCGGCGCGGGCCAGAACGTGCTGCTCCTCGACGGACATGTGACCTTCCAGAAAACGCCGCTCGCCGGCGTC
>JBFWWY010000421.1:0-3907 GCA_050245935.1 Phycisphaerae bacterium
GCCTGAAACAGAAAAATTTATAAGAGGTGATTCGGGATCGGGATGCGTAACGCGGGTGCCGGTATACAGAAGAAAACAGGGACCAGGTACAAAAGAATTTGTTATGTCAGCTTCCCGGAGGTGCCAGGGAAGCAAAAAGTGGATGGCCCCCCACTTGGCGCGGGGGGTGCTCAAATGTGTACAAGGCGGCGCACAACATGATCGGCGCTTCTAGTCGTCCAGTTCGATCTCGATTCCTTCGTCTTCGAAATCGACATCCACATCGAGATCCGTTGCGCGATAGCGTAACTGTCCGTCGACGTGGACAGCTTCGTACGCCACTTCTTCGTAAATATCCACGTAGAAGGTACGTCCCTTGTAGAAGACCTGTTGTGCGTCCGCCGGCAGATAGTCGATGTAGTACTCCTGCGGCGGCTGGACGACGACGTACGACGGCTGATTGTCGACGTATTCCTGGACATAGTACGTGTTCTGATAGCGGTAGTAGGGGCGACCGCCGATCGTCACCGAGGCAAATCCATACGGCAGAAAATCGAGTCGGAAACCGAGCGGGGGGCGCACAACGGCGTAATAGCCGCCGGGATAGCGGCGGTAGTAAATGCCATTCACGTAATAAAAGTCGCGACCACGATGGGACACGATGCGATGCCTTCCGGGCAACTGCGTGATGCGCGTGCCATAGCGCGGATAGCTTCGCGTCATGATGCGATTCGTCGGGAAGCGACCGGGCAATTGCGTCACGTTGCCTATGCGACTGCGATGATTCCTGACGGAACCGATCGATGCACGGTTGTTGGCATTGCCGCGGCGAAAATTCTGACGGGCGTCATCCATTCTGCGATTGCGATCCCGATCGTTCTGCCGCACGTCGCGCCGTACGTCGTCCCGGCGATTGTTGTTGTCGCGACGAATCTCGGTGCGCTGTTGTGTGCGATTCTGGTCGCGGTCGCGATTGACGCCGCGATTTCCGTCATTGCCGCGATGAAAGCGAACTGAGCCACGCGATGCGGTATTTCGCTTTTCGGACGCGCGCGGGGGCGCCGAACGGGTTCGCGGCGTGTTTTCACGCGTGTTCTCACGACGCACACTTCGCTCCCGTTCCTGCGCATTTGTGGTCGCCGGCATCCATGCGACTGAAAGCGCAATCGCGGTCGTGAACGAATAATAGGTGAGTTTTTTTATCATGGATTTAGTCCCCCTGTTGGTCATTGTTCTTTTTATCATCGGCACTTTCCGTCCTGCTTTGCGCGGCCGGGACGTCCATGGGCACTTCGCGAGCATCCGCCGGCGGTGTGGTCACAAACCGTGAATCGGCGTGTGACGCACTGCCGTTCCACTCGCGGAATACCGCGATGAACTGCGGTCGCACGTCGACGTCCTTATAGGTAATGACAAATTTGCGGGGGAAAGGATGGTCGCCTTTTTCGATCCAGACCTGCCAGTCGATCGAGTCGCCGCTGAAGGTGAGGTGTTCGCATTCTTTTCCTGCGACGGTCGCATCACCTAAGATGCCGCCGCTGTTAGCATTCTCGGTCAGGGCGGCGTGGACATCGGGAAGCAGGAAATCGACGAGCGGCGGCGAGACGCCGTATTTCTCAAAGAGCGTCGCGAAAAGCTCAGGCAACGCGCCGTTGGCTTCGATGCGCGAAAATACCTTCTGTGTCGCGTCGTGGACGATGAAGTTCTTGCCGTCAAAGACACTGATCTGATGTACGCCGCGATCGCCTTTGGACTCCGCACGGAGATATTGTGGCCGGCGGATTTCGACTGCGGAGACGCGACCCAACTGGAGCTTTTGTCCATCGTCCTCGACGGCGTCGTACATGATGTCGACCGTGAAACTGAAGCTCTGCAGCTTCGCGAGATAGTCGCTCATCGCCTTCACCCGCGCGTCGGCGCGGGCATCAACGTGAGCCGTATGCGTCTCCGCGTCGGCCTGTGCCGCTTGTGGGTCGGTCGTCGCAGACTGCTGCGCCGCCGCAAGGATTGAAAACGAGCAAGCCACCGGCAGGGCGGCGAGAAAGAGACGTTGTGCATTCATCGTAGACCTCCGAAAAATCTGGTTATGCAACGATTTTAGCAGCGTTTCGGCAGGGTATCACGCCTTTGCCAATCGTAAAAGAATCGTCAGTCAGAGGAACTGTGCGGATGGATTTCGAGCGCGACGTGCATTCTGGTGTGCGCAACCAGACCTGACCATTTGACCCATTCCTGCGATTTTGTGACAATCTTCACAATTGCTTCGACACGAAGTGCGCCGCATCGCGCACCCGTCCACTTACACACAGGAGCGCATCATGGCACCCGCAACGCTCAATCCCGCCAGCGTCAAACTTGGTCCGACGAAACTGCTGATCAACGGCGAATGGCAGGATTCGCAATCCGGCAAGACCTTCGAGACGATCAATCCCGCGACTGAGGAAGTGATCTGCAGCGTCGCGGAAGCCGACAAAGGCGACGTCGATCGCGCAGTCGCAGCGGCGCGGCGGGCGTTTGACGAGGGGCCGTGGCGACGCATGAGCGCGACCGAGCGCGGCAAGCTTATGTACAAGCTCGCGGATCTGATGGAGAAAAATAAAGACGAACTTGCAGCGCTCGAAACGCTCGACAACGGCAAGCCGATCAGCGATGCGAGTGCGGCCGACTTGCCGCTGGCGATCGCATGCTATCGCTATTACGCGGGTTGGGCGGACAAGGTGCAGGGCAAGACAATTCCGATCAACGGGCCGTATTTCTGCTACACGCGGCACGAGCCGGTCGGCGTATGTGCGCAGATCATTCCGTGGAATTTTCCGATTCTGATGCAGGCGTGGAAGTGGGGGCCGGCGCTGTCGATGGGCTGCACGGTCGTGCTCAAGCCCGCGGAGCAGACGCCGCTCACGGCATTGCGTGTTGCGGAGCTCGCGATGGAGGCCGGTTATCCGCCGGGCGTGATCAACGTGTTGCCGGGTTACGGACCGACCGCCGGCGCGCCGCTCGCAAGGCACATGCACGTCGACAAGGTGGCGTTTACCGGCTCGACAGAGATCGGCCATGAGATCATGAAGTCGGCGGCGGAGAGCAACCTGAAGCGCGTGACGCTGGAGCTTGGCGGAAAAAGCCCGAACATCATCTTCGCGGACACGGATTTGGATAAGGCCGCCGATGGTGCGCATTTCGCGCTGTTCTTCAATCAGGGGCAGTGCTGCTGCGCCGGTTCGCGCGTGTACGTCGAAGAAAAAGTGCACGAGGAGTTTCTCGGCAAACTCGTCGACAAAGCGAAAGCACGCAAGGTCGGCGATCCGTTCGACAAGAGCACGCAACAGGGTCCGCAGGTCGACAAGGATCAGTACAACAAGATCATGGGCTTTATCGAAGCGGGCAATAAAGAAGGTGCGAAGCTCATGTGCGGCGGCGGCCGCGCAAAGGACAAGGGCTACTTCGTCGAGCCGACGATCTTTGACGGCGTGAAGGAAGACATGAAAATCGGCAAGGAGGAAATCTTCGGGCCGGTGATGAGCGTGATGAAGTTCAAGGATATGGATGACGTCATCAAACGCGCGAACAACAACCCGTATGGCCTCGCCGCGGCGGTGTGGACGAAGGATATCGAGAAGGCGCACCAGATTGCGAATAACGTCCGCGCCGGGACGGTTTGGGTGAACTGCTACGATGTATTCGATGCCGCCGCGCCGTTTGGTGGATTCATGCAGTCTGGCTTGGGCCGCGAACTGGGCGAATACGGCCTGCAGGCGTACACCGTGGTGAAGACGGTGACGGTGAGGTTGTAAGCGTGGGTAATGGGTTCGGGGTTCGGGGTTCGGGGTTGAGGGCGCGCTGTTTGGTGCGCCCTTTTTTGGTGGGGTGGGTGCCGTGCGCAGGTCGCGGCGGCTGACTTCGAATTTGTGACAGTGAAACAGCGGCCTGA
>JBFWWY010000422.1:0-3866 GCA_050245935.1 Phycisphaerae bacterium
CTACAAAGATCATGGCTGTCTCCTTTTTTCAATTGGCCCGAAACAAGGCCGTCGGTACGAAACGTTCAAAACATATGAACCCAGCGTACCAAAGGAGACAGCTGTTTTTTCATGACATTAGGGTGCGCCACTGTCGCTGCAACCGACGCTTTCATTTCCGCGCCGCGCTCGCGGCGGCGCGCACCATTCTTCTCGTCCGCTATCACGTTTCACTCTTCGACAATTGCGGAAGGTGCGTCAAGCCGCACGGACCGCCTCGGGGGTTCCAAAGTTATCGTAAGCGGCTTGACACACCCTACCGGCTTTTTTCATCCATCATTCATCATTCGTCATTCGTCATTCGGCATTCGTCCCTCTCCCGCTCAACATAGCCGCGCACCGTTCGGGACCGGGTAATCGGGCGAAATCAGCACGATTGCACCGTCTTCCCGCGCGAAGCCGGTGACGAGGACTTCGGATTTGAAGCCGGCGATCCGCTTCGGCGGAAAATTCGTCACCGCCACGACCTGCTTACCAACGAGCGAATCCGCTGTGTAGAGATCGGTGATCTGGGCGCTGGATTGTTTGACGCCGAGCGGGCCGAAATCGATGGTGAGCTTGATGGCGGGTTTGCGCGCTTCCGGGAACGGTTCGGCGGTGATGATCGTGCCCGCGCGAAGCTCGACTTTGTCGAAATCGGCGAACTCAATGGTTTGTTCGGTACTCATTGCGATTTTCCGACTGCTGGGAATCCTCTATTATCGCCGCGATCAATTGAAACTTGAGAATACTCGAATCTGCGAAATAGTACTCGGTTGGTTCGCAGTGGTTTTGTGGAGGGATTATGAAGTCGTCGCAAATCAAAGTTCGCTTTTCAGATCGAGTTATCGCTGGCTTGTCGAACGTCTTGGCCCCTCGCTTGGCGCGAGGGGTTCGGACGAACTTCGCGACGTTTCGGCTTTCGCATCGCGTTCGTTTTGCGGTCGCCGGCGGTCTATTGATATTGGCTGAGTCGACGGTTGGCTGTGCGAGCCGCGGCGGTTCCAGTGACTTTGCGGAGTCCTGGCGGACATTCGCGGAGGCTGCGAATTACGAGGAATCGCCGACATACGATGAAACCGTCGCATACGCGCAGCGGCTCGCGAAGCGATCGCCGTGGGTGCGGTATGCCGCGTTTGGCGAATCGGCGCGCGGCCGCGAAATGCCGCTGCTCGTTTTGTCGAAGCATGGTGATTTTTCCGCTGCAAAAACGGTGCGAAGCGAACTGCCGACAGTTCTGATCATCAACTGCATCCATGCGGGCGAATGCGCCGGGAAGGACGCGTCGCTCGCACTTGCGCGCGACATTGCGATCGAGAAATCGAAGGCTGATCTGCTGGATTCTGCGAATCTGCTGATCGTGCCGATCTACAACGTGGATGGGCACGAACGCCGCTCGGCTCATAGCCGCATCAATCAGAACGGTCCACGCGAAATGGGCTGGCGCACGACGGCGACGAACCTCAATCTCAACCGCGATTTTGCAAAGGCCGACGCGGTGGAAACGCAGGCATTGTTGCGGCTGATTCGCGACTGGCAGCCGGACGTGATCGTCGACGCGCACACGACCAACGGCAGCGACCATCAGTACGACATGTTGTACGGCGCGACGCTCTATCCGCCGGCGGGGAAACAGGTCGTGGAGTGGACGCGGGCAGCATTGACCGAAACCATTTTGCCGCAAATGAAAAGCGCGGGCTATCCCACCATGATCTACGCCGGTCCGCGCGAGCGCGACAATCTCGCGAGCGGCCTGCAGGCGTCGGTCGATTTTTCGCCGCGCTACTCGACCGGTTATGGCGCGGTGCTGGATCGACCGACGTTTCTGCTGGAGGCACACGCGCTCAAGCCGTATGCACGGCGCGTCGTATCGAGTTACGAAATGATGGCCGGGATTTTGCGGCACGCGAACAAAGACGGTGCTGCGCTGCGCGCCATGACGCGCGCGATCGACCGGGATTATGCATCGCGCAACGGTGCCGACGACGGCGGCGCGATTGTGCTTGAGTCGGAAATCACAGACGTGGGTTCGCCCTTTGAATACCTCGCGAAACGGAGCAGCACGCGCCCCAGCGAACTCACCGGCGGTGACGTCATCGTGTACGAAGATCAGCCGGACACCGTCGCGACGACGATGTATGACAAAGCCCGCGTCACGAAAGCGATGCAACCGCGGGCGGCGTACGTGATGCCGCCGGAATGGACGAACATCGCGGCGCGACTGATGCTGCACGGGATCGAGGTGCGGCGGGTGACTGCGGCGACGCAGTGCGATGCACAGGTGTACCGATTCAGCGATGTCTCGTTTCCGCCGCGAACGTTTGAGGGACGTACGCAGCCCGTCGCGAAGGGAGCATGGTCGGCGGAGCAGGTTGAAGTCGTTGCGGGGAGTTTTCTGGTGCCGATGAATCAGCCGCGTGCGAAGCTGGCGGCGCATCTGCTGGAGCCGGAGGCACCGGACTCGTTTCTCGCGTGGGGATTCTTCAACGCGATCTTCGAGCGAAAGGAGTATGCGGAATCGTACGTCTTCGAGCCGATCGCAGCGGGGATGTTGAAGGAGGACGCGGCGCTGCGGGCGGAATACGAAGAGAAGGTGAAGAGCGACGCGGCGTTTGCGGGAAATCCGCGGGCGCGACTGTACTTTCTGTACGATCGGTCGGCGTATCGCGATGCGCAGTGGATGCTGTATCCGGTGGTGCGGGTCGAGGATGATGCCGCACGGGCGGTGTTGGTCAAGGAAAGTGTGGCCTATCGGCCATTTTGAGATTGTGCCGCCCCTGCCGGGGCTTTCTCGGCGCGCTTGAGGTCCAGGGGCTGACGCCCCTGGCTAATTTGTGTCGTCCCTTCGGGACTGAATGCGGTTCTGCATTTGAACGGAAATAAGCGGTGGTGGCTTCCTTTGTAATTGGACCCAGGATTTCGTGCGGGCAGGATGCCCGCACTCCCCTCAAGGTGAATCGTAGCTAAAATCACAGCTTGGAACGCGCCAATAAGCTGCATCATGCGTGATTTGCGGCTTCTTTTTTGAGGCGCGACGTTTTGCTTGCGCCGTTGCATTAACGGACTCGCGATTGTCCGGTCCATGTATTTGTTTTTCCGGTGCGCGCAAATCAAGTCGTTTGCGCTTCCTTACTGGCGCGGCTCTGATCGGAAGCGGTCCTTTTCACTTTCTTATCCCGAAGGCCATCAAAAGCCGCGTCGATCTCGGACATGAGCGCGGTTGAATCCACTGAGGGTCGCCGCACAACATCAACCAGGCAGCGTTACGCCGCCCTTATCACGTCCTTTTATTCGGGCCGTTCACAAAAAATTAACTTCCATGTTTGGGGTCGGCGGTCGATAGGGAGAAGCGGACGTGCGCGGCGCGCGCCGTTCCCGCTGCACATTTCTGTACAACACGCCGAAATTGCGCAAAAACTGCAGCGGTCGCGAGAATCGAATCTTCGGCGACAAGGAAACGACTTTATGCGAACGAAACTGCTGGTCGGCACGTTGGTGTGCGCCGCCGTCGCGTCCGGAACGTACATGTTCACCGGGTGCATTCCGGGAATCGACATTTCGAATGTGTTTGCGGCATCGCTTGACGCCAGCGGCATCGTGCGGATCGGAAGCGCAAAAACCGACATCATTGACGCGCTCGCGAAAGATTACGGCGAAAGCGACGGC
Source organism: Phycisphaerae bacterium (assembly GCA_050245935.1). Lineage (GTDB taxonomy): Bacteria > Planctomycetota > Phycisphaerae > UBA1845 > Fen-1342 > JALHOX01. The sequence goes on from JBFWWY010000422.1 coordinate 3,685, forward strand.
GACAAGCTGAGCGATCTCTCCGATGCCGATCTCGCAAAAATTATCGTTGATGCAAAGATGGTGGTCGCTGACCTCAGTGAGCTCACCGTTGACCAGATCGCGGCGAACCCGTTGTTCAAAGCTGCGCTCGCCGGCGGTGTTCCCGTTCTGCTCGATAATGTGACCGACAGCGCCAAAATGGC